>JAKJCD010000011.1:0-14794 GCA_022706625.1 Bacillota bacterium
ATGAACCGGACGCTCTGACCAACTAAGCTACACCGCCGCGAACTTCTGCTAAACGCATGCCGCAACAAAGATATTACCATTCAAGCGAATGAGTGTCAAGGGATTTTTAGACCTTCGGCGACAATAATCATCCCTATAGAGGATACACCTTTTTAATACTTAATTCATACTATATTTACAACGTTAAATATAAAAAAGTACATAAGGAGTCTCTTATGAACAGCAAAGTACTTTCCCTCGATACACTGCAAACGGGGAAAAAAGGTGTGGTAATGGATATTGTCGCCACTGAAACCGAAAGGAGAAGATTTTGGGATCTTGGTCTGATAAGAGGAACCGTTGTTGAGTCGCTGCACAAAAGCCCCGCTGGAGACCCCGTTGCCTATTCAGTTATGGGGGCTGTAATAGCCCTTAGAAATCACGATGCCGGTAAAATATTAGTTTCAAGTAATATGTAAAATCTTATCCGGAGTTTATTAATGACAGTTAAAAACGTTGCCCTCATCGGCAACCCAAATGTTGGGAAGAGTACTGTTTTTAACGGTCTCACCGGACTTTCACAGCATACCGGGAATTGGCCGGGCAAGACCGTTTCTCTGGCCTCGGGCACATATGTCCACCGAGGCCGGACTTTTTCACTCATCGATCTGCCAGGGATATATTCCCTTATGGCAAATTCTCCGGAGGAAGCGGTGACCGTCGATTATCTGTACACTCAAAAGCCGGATGTTATAGTTGTTGTGGCGGATGCCACCTGTCTTGAAAGAAATCTGAATCTTGCTCTTCAGGTCTCTGAATTTTTTTGCAACGTAGTTCTTTGCATCAACCTCCTTGACGAGGCTAAGAAAAAAGGCATCAAAATAGACCTCAAATCCCTGTCCGGACTGATAGGTATCCCTGTTATCGGCGTTGTTGCCAGATCGAAGAAAAATCTGGATAATTTGAAGGAACAAGTTTTTGAAGCTGCTCAAGTCCTTGCAGGTCCGCCTTGCGTTCCACAGGATTTTTCTGAGGAAAAGATTTTGGGTTCCGTTGACCGAGCCGGCACTATATACGGGGCTTGTGTCCGGCTTGAGCGTGAGAATTATAATGTTTCCGATCGTGTCATCGATGATATCGTCACTTCGAAAGCACTGGGTTACCCCATTATGCTTCTGCTGCTGGGCCTTATTTTCTGGTTGACATTAAAAGGAGCAAACTATATTTCCGATTACCTTCATATTATACTGTTCGGATTGCAGGACCGGCTACTCGTTATGCTTACTTTCCTTGATGCCCCGCTTGTGTTTATCGATGTTCTATTAAACGGTGTCTATCAAACTGTAGCATGGGTGGTTTCCGTCATGCTTCCCCCGATGGCTATTTTCTTTCCTCTTTTTACCCTTTTGGAAGATTCAGGCTATCTCCCTAGGGTCGCCTTCAATATGGACCGCTGCTTTCGAAGGGCCGGCGCCCATGGCAAGCAAGTCCTGACCATGTGCATGGGATTCGGCTGCAATGCCTGTGCCGTAATGAATTGCAGGATCATTGATTCTCCCAGGGAACGCCTGCTTGCCACGCTGACCAATAACTTCGTGCCATGCAACGGCAGATTCCCGACGCTTATTGCCTTAATAGGCATGTTCTTTGCCGGTATTGCCGCAGGCCCTTTGCAGAATATAGTTGCGGTAAGCCTTCTTTTGGGTTTTATCTTGCTTGGGGTTTTCTTTACTCTTCTCCTTTCGAAAATCCTTTCCATGAGCTTGCTGAAAGGGCTGCCCTCCTCTTTTGCTCTTGAACTTCCTCCATACAGGCGCCCCCAATTCGGCAAGGTGATCATACGTTCATTGTTGGACCGGACCATCTTTGTCCTTGGAAGAGCCGTGGTCGTAGCAGCTCCCGCAGGGCTCATCATCTGGTTTCTTGCCAATACATATGCCGGAGACACGGCACTTTTGCATATACTGACAGGCTCCTTGGATCCTTTTGCAAGATTGTTTGGGCTTGACGGAGTGATACTTATGGCATTCATATTGGGATTTCCTGCGAATGAGATCGTTGTACCCATCATTATTATGACATACATGGCCACAGGAAGCATTGATTCCCTGGATACATTCCAATTGAAAGCCCTGCTCACTGATAACGGCTGGAACACCACAACAGCTTTATGTACCCTTCTTTTCTGCCTGCTTCACTTCCCCTGCGGGACCACCTGCCTTACAATAAAAAAGGAGACAGCCAGCTTTAAATGGACGGCCGCCGCCTTTTTGATCCCCACACTCTGCGGGTTTTTTGTATGCTTTCTTGTCGCACATACATTGTATTTTTTTCTGCCTTAGATGCTTTTCGATAATCCTTGGTTCTACTAATAGATGCTTTATTCCCATCTAAAGTATTTTATTGACAGAAATGTGCAAACCAAGAATACAGAGCCCATTATTATGATTGCGGCCAACTATGCCCGCAATCCCCCTGAGGGATTATACAGGATGCAAAACTTAAAATCCTGACTTGGATTGCGAAATAAGTATACCATACCCCGTTAAGGCATGGTATTTTTTGCATCGATCATTCAATTTCTCTGAGTTCTTGCAGGATCGTTCTTTTTTTAACATCGATTTCTGTGGCTTTTTTAATAACTCTTGCTGGCACACCTGCAACTACGGTGCCGGCCGGCACATCGGAAACCACAACAGCTCCCGCTGCCACGACCGCACCTTTCCCTACCCTTATACTCTCCAAAACCACTGCATTGGCGCCTACCAGCACGTCATCTTCAATAATCACCGGCGTTTGGCTCACAGGCTCCAACACACCGGCAAGCACGGCTCCGGCACCGATATGACATCGATCTCCGACTGTAGCCCTGGCACCCAGAACCGCATTCATATCGATCATAGTGTTTTTGCCTATTGCGGCACCGATGTTGATAACCGCCCCCATCATGATGATTGCATGGTCTCCTATGGACACCGGGGTGCGAATCGTTGCTCCGGGTTCGATTCTCGCATTGAAGTTGTACAACTCGGCTAAAGGGAGAATAGAATGCCGCCTGTCGCATTCCACAACATAATCAATTATATCTTCTTTATTCCTTTTTAACACTGGTTCGATATCCGCCCAGTCCCCGAAAACTATCCTGTCGCCGCAGCCAAACGAACGACAGTTATTGAAAATGACCGGCTGCCGTTCTTTTAAATACACTTTTACAGGTGTGCTTTTTTTTGAATTACAAATGATACGGATAATATCGTTTGTGTCCATGGCCGCTGATTCCATACTGCTTGTTATACACTTTCGAGAAGACCCTCTTGACCCTCTCATATCTTTATGCAACGTTTCAGCAGCATATTCATGCCTTAAGTCCTATCTGCTTGTGCCTTTAAATAACCATCCAACAAGCCGAGTAAACAAAAACTGTCGATTGGTTTTTTAACATAATCATCCATCCCTGCCGCGCAGGCCCTTTTTTTATCCTCCTCATAATCGCCGGCTGTCAATGCAATTATGACCACACGCTTGGAATCGGGATGAGCGGACTGCCGTATCGCCTTAGCTGCTTCAAACCCGTCGATTACAGGCATACAAACATCCATAAGGATCAAATCGATGGTACCCGGCGGAGAATCCTCAAATACTTTACATGCTATCGATCCGTTTTGTGCAGACAGTATGTTAATACCCGTTGATTTCAGAATGGCTGAAGTGATCTCAAGCATAACGTTATTATCCTCTGCTATCAAAATACCTTTACCTGTAAAATCATAGTTTCCCAAGGATAAAACTCTTTCATTGATGGCGGCAGTCTCTCTGTTTTTAACGTGACTGTTAATGAGGCCTTCCTGCTCTTCCGGAATTTTTAGCGGGATCCGGGCGACAAAGGTGGTCCCGGCCCTAAGTTTACTTTTTACTTTTATTTCTCCGCCCATTAACGCAACCAGAGTTTTTGTGATGTATAAACCCAATCCTGTGGATTCACAATGTCTGGTATTGTTTTTTTCATCGCATGAAAAAGGTTCAAACATAGTTTTCATAAAGTCTTCACTCATTCCGATACCGTTATCGCAAACTCGTATTTCTAAAATCAAGCTATCGTTTGAACGAGGGATTTGAGCGAACTCTAATGTGACCTCTCCCCCAACGGCTGTATATTTCATGGAGTTTGTCAACAAATTAGTCAATATCTGAGTGATGCGTGTCGGATCACCAATCAGACTGTCTTGATAGACCCTACTAAATTTTATTTCGAAATTTTGACTTTTTTTTTGGAAAAAAGGAGCAAGCAATCGATCAGTAAAATTAGAAATATCTGATAACCTGAATAGCTCATTATGGATGGGTATTTTGCCGCTTGTTATTTTAGAATACTCTAAAATGTCATTTATTATAGACTGTTGCTGACCTCCAGCTCTGTCCGCCAACTGATCTCAAGCTTTGCCGAAACCTGCTTACTAACTTTGCCGCATAAGATTTAGGTTTAGGCCACAACAAACGATCATTGTGGCCGTCCGATTTAAGGAAGCTCTGCGCTAATCACAGTTTTTATCATGTGATCATCTATGAGCCGTTTGGCTCGCTGGGCCGCGAACATCAGGGAGTGGGTACAAACCTTGTTGATTGCCCTGGCAGAACCTGCAGAATACTTGTAGATCTCATCAACAGCCTTGTCTGTGAAGATATCCGTCGATCCTCCGGCATATACGAGATGCGCTTTTAGGTATTCTCCGGTCTGAGATTGGTCGTATTGGGGGATCTCGCACTTCAGGTCGATTCGCTGCCTTATGGCAGCATAGCGTTGTAGTTTTAGCTTGTCCCACAGCTCGTTCTGCCCAACTAGTATCAGGGACATAGGATTCATGGAGTCCATCTTGTAATTCAACAGGAACCGAATCTCTTCCAATGTTTCCTTAGCCAAAAGGTGGGCTTCATCCACAATGGTTACCACTGTTTTACCATAGACCCCACGGATTACTTCAAGCTGCTGGTGCAGCTGTCTCTTGGCATCGCCTCGATAGAATTTGGATTCGATGCCCAACTGGTCCAGCAGGCCTTTGTAGAACCACCTAGGTGTCAGCTTGGAATCCGAGAGATAAAGGACCGTGTACTTGTCCGGCTCCAGGGAGGAGGTAAACTTTCGGATGGCTGTGGTTTTCCCGCAACCCACATCGGCCGTCACGATTGCAAAAAGCTTTCGGTCTGCTGCAAATTCCAGGCGTCCCAGAGTTTCATCCAACATGCTGGAAAGATACAAAGACTCCACTGGAATTCCGTTTACAAAGGGAGCCTGCTTCATCTCAAAGAAGGATTCATACATCGGCTTCCACCTCCCTGTTCTTTCGGAACACAACCGCCACTTCGCGGTTGGTCCGGTTGGTGATGTTGGCCTTGTTGAGACCGTCAAGCAGCCTCGAGGAATCCACCTCTGCGGGAAGGAAGTGATCCGGCAGTTTCCTGCGGACTCCGCAGTTTGCTCCGATTTGAAGAGCCTTAACCTTAAAAGGTTCGGAATCCTTGTAATGAATCTCCAGCTCCTCTTCCCAGGATGGATCGTAGGACACTTCCACTGTCCTTCCTATGTATTGCAGCCCCACCTCATAGTTCATTCCCTGGAAACGGATGCAGCCGGTTTTATCTACCTCCCGTTGCTCTCTATGCAGGAACGCATCTCGGACCTTCTCCATGGGAAGAAAGCGCAAGGGGCGTGTGTCTGTCTTAAAGGCAACTTCCGGAGAAATTCCCGAAAGGCTGTGGTGGGGAGATTTGTGATAATGCTCTGTAATCCACACCTCAAGATGATGGTTCAGCTCTGCCAGTGTCGTTGGCTTGGCCAGGGCAACCTCCGATAGAAAAGAATCCACCCTGCGGTTGAATGCCTCCACCTTACCTTTTCCTTCCGGATGATAGGGCTTTGCAAAGAGCAATCGAATCTCCAGCTTTGCGCAGGCTTTTTTCATCCATTCGCTTCGATACTGCCTGCCATTATCCACATAGATGGCATCGGGCTTGCCGTAATGCATAAGGGCAGTTCGGAGACAGTCTTCGATGATTTCTACCTTTTGGTTCTCGTAGAATTTTGCGGCCACGATGTAGCGGGTGGCATCGTCGATAAAAACAGCCAGGTAGACCTGCTTTTTGGAGCCATCCTTTCCAATGGGCAGGTAGGGGCCATACTTGATATCCCCCTGGTAAAGCATGCAACGGTGCTCTTTGGCAAACCGTCTGGCCGCCGCTCCTTTGTTGGTGTAAAGCCTTATCTGCTTTGCCCCGAACCCGGCTGAATGCAGATGACGCTGCAAGGTACTTCTGCCTAAAAGCCCATTTGGAACCATGCCTTCCAGTTCCATGATCCTTATGATGTCACGGACGCTTCGTGTGGGGCACTCTCGTCGCAGAAGAATCGCCTGCTCTAAAAGTTCCGGATAGTTTTCCGGAAGTGTGGATTTCTCCCGCTTGTAGGAGACTTGGGGTTTCAGTCCTTCGAACCCTTTCTCCTGATAGGCCGCCAGATACCTGCTGATGGTCCGATAGGAAAGATGTGATTTCTCACAGATGCTCTTTTTTAGCTCTATGAGGCGGTGGGGATCCAAGCCCTCCTCTAAGAGAGGCATAATCAGCAACATCCGTTTGGTTGCAGTATCTTCCGGTGATGATTGTTTTTTCAAGGTACTTCGCCCTCCTTTTTCATGGTAAGGGAAGTCTACCATTAAAAAAGGAAGGACAAAATGCAAACCGGGTGTGTGGCTTTAAGCCGCTGTTTACAAGAGTTCCAGTGACAACAGCTAACCAGCCGGGTCCATTGCTCTGTAGGGTGCGGAGTAAAGAATGTTCTTTCGTCAATGGAAAAGGAATCTTGTGATACCGGCTCCATAAACTTATTAGCATGCCTTCAAGTTGAGACCAGGCTTCCCGGAACGCTGCCTTCCAGCGGGATATGGTGGAATTGTCTGCGGGGCAGTCTCCACTCATTCCATCGAGAACAGCTTCAATGACATTCGTCGCGTAGTGCTTCTTTGGTTGCATGCAAGCCGGGAGTTCTGTATGAAGCTTGCCGCAATCCCTGCAGGCAAGGCGCCTGAGCCGGTATGCATCCCTGGTTCCCTCACTGTTCCGAAGAAAGCGGATCTTGGTGTCTCTCACATTCAGGTCGCCACCGCAGATCGGGCAGAAAGAAATTTCTTTACTCCTAATGAAAAAGGTTCAATTCAGCGTTGTAAATCCGCTTGTAGTGTGCTACGATTACCATACAGTTGGGCACTACATTACGAGATCGCATCTTTGCAGGAAGGATATCGTTTTGTGGTGCTTTTACTTTCACCTCAATACCAGTTACTTTACTGGTATTATATCTATCCCTTCGTGGCATAACAAGCGAGCAAAAATCATTGCTCACGGACAATGCCACAGAGCAACCTGCGGACACAATTGGGGGCCAGAAACAATAGACAATAGGTAATTTGATGTGATTTCTATTCCTGCAAGGCGATCTTTTACTTTTTCCCGGTCCTCAAGCTCCGACCATGTGAGTTCGGTCATCCCCATTATTGCAGCTAGCGGAGTTTTAATATCATGACAAAGATTATAAAATTGAGTGACCCGTTCTTCGTTTACAACAGACTCCATTTATCTATCCTCCCGCCATAATGAGTGATATATGTGAAAATATCATATCAGGCTATCGAATCTTGTCAAAATGTAGCTTATGTTAAACAAAAAATGCTAAAATCCAGTTCTTAGAATAATGTAATATAATATGCTTGTTTAATAATAATGTAGAATGCAAACAGCCGAGGAACTCTATATGATCAAACCGAATTTTTACAGGCTTTATTTGTCGTCTTCGACTTCTTCCAGCAGGATTCTGTCACAAAATGATCCTCTCGCTTCTCTTTTTATCAGCCTGATGTAATCTATATGCATAGGTTCATATCCCTTGAACTTCACCAGGCAGTCCAAGGCTTCATATACGTCGGCAATTTCTTCTTCAATGCCGGCTGATCGGAATTCCTCGATCTCCTCGACAACCTTATCTATAAGCGCATCAAAGTATTCATCATCATTCAGGATGCGAGAAGTCTGCTTTCGGCCGCTTTCCTCGATCAACTGAGGTATTCTGTCCCTGACCAGCTTTTTATATGATATTTTCACAAACTTCACCTCCTTTATTTATAGTTATAGTTTCTGCTTTATTGAATCATACTGCCTACAGCTCTATATCTTTGAATTCTACAGAGGAAACCTGATCCACATTTATATTGAGGGTTCCCACGACTTGCGCCCCTTCGCTCATGGATATTCTGCCCGCGGCCACATCGCCAACCAGCAAAGCATCTTTTTGAAGGCTTACTGCCTCTTCCACCGTTAGTGACCCCTTCATCTTCCCATCAATAGCAGCGTTTGACGCTTCGACATCTCCTATTATGGTTGATGCTTTATCCAGGCTGATGACTCCTTTTGCGGCAATATTGCCTTGAACCGCTGCGGAGATAAGAATCACGTCTTTTGAACAATAAAGATCGCCCAGTAGTTTTCCGGTGATGGTCACATTGCCGTCTGCGGTGATATTTCCTTTCATCGTTCCACGTAGTTCCAAATCTCCCTGAACCTTAGCATCCCCATTTAAAGACATACCATCCGCAATCACGCTCGCTTGATACACTTGGACATCCCTTCTGCCTTTAAATGATAAATCGGTATCCGGCGCCTCTTCAGACAAAACAGCTCCTATTCCTTGGTTTTCTTCTTTGTCCGCATCTACACCCACTACGCCCAAAATTTCTTTCCATGCTTGTCTTGCATTTTCTTTCGCGCTCATATTCTTCCCTCCAGATTATTTATAATCTATACTAATCGCTGTATCCGAATATTATCGGGGCGACCTTACGGTTCAGGCTTTCAAAACGATATCCGCAGGCAGTCAGTTCATCGATAATGCCGGGCAGCGCCTTGAGGGTCTCTCTCTTTTCAGCGCTGTCGTGCATAAGGACGATGCTTCTAGTCTTGGCCTTTGATGTAGTGATTACACTATCGAAGATCTGCTGTTCTTTGGTGTTGCCGGCTGCGTCTTGAGAAGAAACATTCCAGTCGTAGTATACAAAGCCGCGGCAGGTCATTTCGGCGATGATTTCCTTATAGACAGTATTACTGTAGCCGTTGACGCTCCCTCCGGGGAAACGAAACACCTCGGGCTTTATGCCGGTTATATGGTAGATTTGATCGTAAACCTTGTAAAAATCATCAAGATAAGCTTCGACGGATTTATAGATTTTATTATAAATATGACTATAGGAGTGAATACCGACCGTATGGCCGTCCTGAACTATCCTTTTTAAAATCTGCTTGCCTTGTTCTGACTCCAGGCACTTTCCAACGATAAAAAATGTAGCCTTAACGTTCTTTTCCTGTAAGACATCCAATACTTGCAGGGTCAGTTTTGAAGGGCCGTCGTCAAAAGTCAGGTAAATCGTATCCGTTTCCCTTGTCTGCTCCGGGATGTCTCCCACATTAAGATCCGGATAAAGATTTTTATACTCCAAATCAAAATCATAGGCTGCTTCGCTCACTGTTGCGGCACTATACTGATATAAGGACTCCGATTCTTTTAGATGTGCATTTAACAAATTAGCGATGTTTTCGGTTTTCAGGGCATTTAATTCCTCTGACAGTTGGGCATTGTCCATCGCAAAATAAACTGCGAATCCTGCCGGTACTATCATAGATAGCGTCATCACCGTTAAAATCAAATGTTTAAAAAACTGAACGCTTCCGAAATACATTAATTTATCCTCTTTTCGATATAACAAATCGCAAAGGAAGTGTATTTAAATGGATATACTTTGTATTATACATTTTTCGACAAATAAATCAACAAAAATAGCTGGCTGTCAGTTATTCATACAAAACTTGCAGAATGGTTTTTAAAGGATTAGGAAAACATAAATCTTTAGAATCTAAAAATGGCGTTGATTATTTTGCGGCAAAATCAACACCATTCTACCTCGGTTCACCGGGGAGTACACTAGGTACTGTCTCTGGTTCACCCAAATAACACGATTAAAGGTAGTCGTTCCGCTTGTCCAGGGCTTCATCCCTGATTTCCGCCCTCATATCCGATAAGGCTTCTTCCCTTCGCTTGTTTTTCTCAACAAGATCCTTTTTCATCTTCTCATCATCAGTTTTTTCGATCATCTCATCTGCCAGCCTGATGTTTTTTATGGTTTGGCCTATATTGAATTCGATACGGTCCACATTATCCCGCCGATCGTCGGGATTTGGTCTTGAACCTTTGTTCATATTTCCCTGTCTCCTTTCCATTGTTTCTCATATTTTGCGGAAAGGGAGAAAAAATATTCACGGCAAAAGAAAATTGGGAGAGTTTTTCCGTCAATTTTATGCCGGTATATCATTGCTCGATAATGAATCAAACAGTGCCTCAATAAACAGCGAACCCATGTCTTCGGCCTGATTGATCAAACCGTCAAATATTTCTATGTTTGCCGCATAGTCCCCGGATAAAAACGCTCCGCTCATTCCGATCAAATATGTGTGAAACTTGATTAACAAATTTCTCCATTCTGATACATCTGTACTCGGAAAAGCCGATCCTAAAAACTTTGCCCGCTCATCTATGTTATCAATTGTTAACTGATATATGCGATTCATTTCTTCTATGTCGTCTGCCATACGTGATTTGAGCAGTTGATCCATCAGCCATAAATATTCCTGTATCAGCATAATATGTGTATTTACGATTTCATCGTCTAAAAATGTCTTCATGATATTTCCGAAATCGGTAGTAACACGAAGCAGCCTGTTGTAGAGCAGCTCCTGATTTCCGATACCGGATATTACGCTTATTCTATACGCTCTGAGCCAAGAGAACAGGTCGAGCCAAAACATTGATATATCCAGAATCGTATTCAATTCATTGCGGGTAATGCAAATGCCCGGGCCTATATTGTTTGAATTGCCTGCGCTGTCCGCCGATATGGGTGCAGCTGTTATTAAGTTTATTATGCCCTGTGAAAGATAATCTGCTGTTTTATCCGTATGTATTAAAAGTTTATCGTATATTTCGATTATTTGGCCGTAATCTTGCATAATATATGCGTTTATTTCTTTGATTTCGTATTGCACAAAGATGTTAAACATTTGTTCGAGCACATCTTTATCGAGGCTGGGAAAAACCTCCGACAGAAATTCCGCTCTTTCTTTAGAATTGCTGTATAAGTCGGAAACACTTTTATTTACTGTTTCTGTTTCGCCATTCGCCGCAGCTCTGACAAGTTCTCTTAAAATTATAATATATTGATCAAATAAGGCTGTAAATCGATCTGAAACGCGCCTGTCTAAAATCAATTGCAACATATGAGCATAGCCGGCTGGCGTGTAATACAATCTGGTAAACACTTCTTGCGCACTCCCGATGTTGGAAAAAACGCTGTTGAAAAAAGCCCTGCTCCAGTATAAAAGCTCCCGCCAAAATAGCCTTGTGTTAAAAATAATATTAACTTGAGTAGCTGTAATGCACTCCGTTCCGATTTGGTTGTTATATACCATGTTTCCGCTCCCGAATAATATATTTATAGTTCAGTATATTATTAAATTGCCTGTTTGACACAAATGTATTCCTGCGCTTTTTCCGTAGGTATGTTCTTCAAAACAACCAAATGGAGTCATTTGTTGCTATTTCCTGACATTATGTTATACTTGTATCATACTAGTTTTTTTGCCAGAAATGACACTGTAATTACTTTTTATCCTTATTGTGATTGGAGAAGGTTGTTTAGTTTAGTTTTTTAATGCAAAAGCTCGGAAAACGCTGCTTCATTGAAAAAGGGCTGGTGATGCTATGTTTAAGAAACGATTTGCTATTATAGTCGCTTTTGCAATGGTTATTTCCTGTATTCCCATGTATCCGGTAAGTGCCGGGGAGCCGGGCGGCCCCGGTGGGGAAGAACTTGTGATCAATATCGGAGACTATGTGCTGATGGGTACTTACAATGAAGAACCCATTTTGTGGCGCTGCGTGGATAAGGATGCAAACGGCCCCCTCATGCTGTCGGATAAAATATTAACGTTTAAGGCCTTTGCGGCAAGGGCCTCGTATCCCACGTATCCCACTTATGCAGATGGTACTAATCAGAGAGATGATTTGAATTACTTTACACGGGTACCCTGGGATGCCCCGATGGGGTTTTTACCTCATCAACGTGCTGTAGATGGTTCAAACATCTGGGAAACCTCCGCCCTGCGCTCTTGGCTGAATTCAGAAGCCACAGCAGGCAATGTGATATGGCTTGATAACTGCCCTCCGGCTAGTGGCAAGTTATTGCCACCTAAATATTCATACAAAGAACCATACGATAATGAAAAGGGCTTCCTATCCGATGGCAATTTCACTGAAACGGAAAGAGGATTCATTAAAACCGTAGTGCAAAAATCCGTGCTACATTACTACGATGTGCCTAAGCTGAAAGTGGGAGGCAATCAGCACTTTGAAATGAACAGCTTAAGTTCAGGAAATTTATTTCATCCCTCAGGACCCGCATGGCCGACTACCCCACCGGGCGAGCCACCCGAAGCATGGGATCATTTGCGTACTGTTACCCCATCGTCAGCCATGACTCCTGTATCGACATTGGTAAGCAACTTCGATAGCTACTATTATCACAATGTGACGGACAGGATGTTTTGCCTTGACCTGAAACAGCAATACCGGGTGTTACAGAATGCGATTAATTTAGGATCGGATTATACCACCGCAGCATATGCGACTCAGAGCTTGATTGATGATTTTAGGCTTCCGGATTCAGGTGCTTTATATGACTATTGGCTTCGCACGCCGGCCACGATATATATTACCAATCTTGCTTATGACGATGCCAGGAACGGAGGTTTTGTACTTAAAAGCAACATTGATACTTATAATTTGAATCTAACCACCACCATCGAAGGATATAGTGGTGATGTACCTATAATAGCTCACTGGAGGCAGTTTAATGGGCACGAAACTGCCTGTAAAGGCAATGGCGTCCGCCCGGCCTTCTACCTGGACACCGCAAAGGCAGCGGTTGAAACCGGCACAGGCAGCAAAGCAAACCCATACATATTAGCAGAGAAACCGGCAAGCAAACTCACTGTCCGGGTAATGGATAATGGCACCGGCCAGGTAATTCCCGGCGCCATGGTAACCATAGGTACCAACAACAAAGTAACCGGCCTGGACGGAACTGTTGAATTCGACATCAGTAACATGGCTGACTATACCATCCGGGTAATCAAGGAAGAGTACAACGAGTATGAGAACACCATCCACATCTCTTCAGAGGAACAAACGGAAGAGGTGTATTTAAAACAAGGTCTCACCATCGATTCGGTTAAGGTGGCACTGCCTGATGGAGGCGAACGGGAGTTAATGGTCGACAGCGGGTTCATCGTTGACAATGAGGACGAAGAGGCCTATACCCTGACGGCCAAGGTGGACTGGAATAACAAAGAAGGCAAAACCGGCACAGTAGCCCTGGTGGGGGCTAAGAGCAAAAAACGCATCCCCTTTGACCAAAACGGGAAGCTCACCGGAAAGATCGGCAAGGAGTTTCAAAAGGGTGAGAAAATATATGTAGAGGCCACCCGGGAGGACACCGGAGAGACTGAAGCAGAAATGCTCTACGCCGAAATGGAGAAAATAGCGCAAGTAGTCCGTGAAGGCGCTGCCAGCTATAAGATACCCACCGTTGGGGGGCCGAAGGTGGATGATGACATTCCCATCCTTGGCGGCACGACCTTTAGCCTAGACATTGATAAGCTCTCCAACTCTGTCAGCGTCAGCATTAAGGACAGAAAGGTCATCATAAAAATCGGCAGCGGCAGAACGTTACAAGAGCGTAATTTTTCCAGGGCTCTGAATAGAGGGCCGGCATTTATAAAGAAATTCGGCCTCATAGGCAGTACGAAGGCTGAGCTTGAAATATTCGGGAGATTTGAAATACCCATCGACATCTTAAAAGAGGAGAGCGAATTCTCCGGTAGCGTGGGGATTGCCCTGGGATCAAAGAGCAAGGGAAAGCTGATAAACATTGCCGAAATCCAAAACCAACTGGTTATAGGCCCCGTTCCCGTAGTGATAAAAGTAAAATTTTCCGCCGGCTTTGAAGCGGAAGGAGGCGTTTCCGCCACCAAGTGGAACTTCAGCGACGCAAAGCCCAGCCTTTCCATTACTCCTTCAGGAGCCCTCCGGGTTTCTGCCGGTGTAGGTTTGGCTAAGGCTGCAAATGTCTGCGCCTACGGCCAGGGAGAGCTGCAGGCTCAGATTACTATCATTTCAAAGGAACCTGGCGGTAACACTCTTAACCCATCCCTTACTCTGTCTTTTGGGGTGGAATTGGAGGTGGGACCTTTTGAATATGAAAAGCAGTTAGGAGATCTGGCCTTCCCGAAAAAGACGGCCGGAGGGTTGGCTCTGCAGGATTTTGATATGGATCTGCAGAACCTCGACACAAATCAATTAAAGATGATCGGGAGGAGTTACCTGGAAAATGCTCCTCCGGACACCGGGTATGCCGCCCCTGAGTTAGCCGCTCTGTCGGAACCGGGGATAAACCTGTTGTCGGAACCGGGTATCGGCTTACTGGCGGAGGAAGACCCCCCTGCCAGATACACAGTTACTGTTGAGGAAAATGCCTTCCCCAATACATTTTCCAAACCTCTTATTATAGGAAGTGATGTACATCTCCTCTATCAGCAGGACGACCAAAGTCGTTCCGGTGCTGACGGGCTGAAGCTGGTTTCGGTCAAGCAAAGCGGGATCGATTTT
>JAKJCD010000011.1:14829-20107 GCA_022706625.1 Bacillota bacterium
GCGGTGGCAATCCACGACGACGGGACTCTTGACGGAAATTTCGATGCTGCAAGCCATGGAGGGGATACTTTTGTGGTCTGGGAAAACAGCAAGGCTGCTTTCAACAGTAATGTTGTGAGTTTCGGCCAATATGCGTCCTCTATAGAAATATGTGCAAGTAAGTATGACAATGACACCGGTGAGTGGGGTGCACCCCTTACCTTCACAGACAACACTTACGCCGACCATTCCCCGGTCATAGCTGTGCGAAACGGTAAGGCGGTTGTGGCGGCACTAATAACATACATTACGCCATTTATGAAAACGGCAAATGGAGTTCTGTCAAGACTATGGCAGATGTAGGTCTTGTCACCTCCATCGATGTGGGCTGGGGTAGAGGTTTGGAATGGGATACCGGTCCGGACACCGCCTATCTCTGTTTCGATAAAGACGAGGACAGAAACCTTAATACACCTGACATGGCCGTTTACCTGATGAACCTGATAGATGAAGGCCGAGTGCCCCAGAAATTTTCCACAGATGGAAACAGCAAAGGTGGGCAATTCTTTAATGAGTTCGGCTTTAACGGACTGAGAGTCGCATACATGAATGCCGAAGGGAATATAAAATATACCGGACTTTTGTTTGAAAGCGAAAGCGGGCAGGAAATTTTAGACTACGGAGTTGGTAATATAGTGGAAGCAGGCCAGGTGGAAGGATACGGTCTGAAAATACTTGATTCCGACTCTGTAAATGCAGATCCTAATGATAATTATGACCCGGCTTACAGCGGATTTATGTGGCTTGAGACCTCCAAAGAAGGCGGCTACAACGGATTGTGCGCCTCCTATCACTTCCGGGAACCCGGCGGAATTGAAACAGATAAAAAGCTCAGTCTTCCCGGCCAGGGGGGATCCTACGGCCATAACATTAAGAATTTCAATGCCGTTATTGATGCTGATGGAAGGGTTTTTATATCTTATCTTGAAGATCCCCACCCTCAGATTATAAATGCTGAAACGGGGTATGTGGTCCGGGGGGCCAGAAAGCTCAAGGTCTACAGCTATCCCATGAAGAGCCTGGCAGATAGTGTTTTTCAAATCGTCCCCGGCAGCATCAGCTGGGACGAAGAGGCTTATGCAAAAGGGGAGGATGTACCCTTTACCTTTGAAATAGAAAACATATCGGAGAGGAACTACAATATCAATGGCTTTGATGTGAAATTCTACAGTAATAATACCTTGCTTCACTCTCAGTGCCTGGATCAGATTGGTGGATACAGCTTTGACCATCGTAAGCCGCTGACTGTTGAGACCCTGCTGCCTGCAGGCCTCATCAGCGGGAGGCAGAATATCGATGTCAGTATTACGCTTCCATATAGCGATACGGTTTCCTTTACGGACAAGGAAAGAGTAATTATCGGCTATCCCCTGCTCTCTGTGAAGGAGGTCTATACGGAAAAGGTCCGGGGCAGGTATTATCTCAATTCTACCATTGAAAACACCGGAGCGATTCCTGCAAACTACTTCGTGATAGAGGTATGCGAGGACAGCCCTGACGGGGAAGTAATCTATACTCAAACAATTGATACTCTTGAACCTCTGGGCAAGTCCTATATCCGCTATCCCATCGATGAAACTAAGGTTGATTTTATCGGGCCCGTAAAAGAGTATTATGTAAATGTCAGGCCCTTAGTTGAGAATGATTTTTCGCTGGCCATCCAAACCGCCAGCATGCTGGGCGTCCTGGAAAATCCCGAGTATCAGGAGGAGCTGCCGCCCTTTGAAATTTTCGTTGCTGATGGAACACTTAGTGAAAACGGTGTTTTCACCACCAGGATTTTTGTGCAGAACAACACTTCTGCGGATGCGAGCCCCATCCTGGTTACCGCTCTATATGATGCTGACGGCCGAATGGCAGCAATCGACCACAGCGATATCTATGCGCTCCGAGGCCAGTCGGCATCCAAAACTTTTAGTATGGCAGCAGGCAGCATATCGGCAGAATACACGCAAAAGGTCTTTCTGCTTAACAACCTGTCCGAGATGAGGCCGGTAGTAAAGGAGTACGATTCGAGAAATTGAATTTGGTGCCCGGTACGAAGTTTAAGTACAAAAATACCACCGTTTGTTTGGTGGTATTTTTGTATCAACAAGTGTTGATGATTTGGCATCACTACCGTTACTTGATACAATGCACCATGCTGTCGTTGTATAATGCATATATACAGTCAACGGCGTTTTAAATTTAACTTCACGGGCAATGAGGACAGATAGAACATAGCCCAAGATGCAAGCTATTTTTTTCGTATGGCGGCGTCTCGGATAATCGAAAATCCATAGAAGCCATCATACTTACCGTCGCGTCTCACTAATTGACTGCTTCATTTTAAGCGAATGCACTGACTAATTTAATTATGTAGTTGTTTCCCAAACCTTATCTGGGATAGTTCCGATTCATAACGGTGTATTCATATTGCATATGCCCTAGTATCAGATTAAATCAATGAGTTTTAAAACCTTTAGGAATATACTGTAAATACCAAAATTAGACAAAAAAGTTTAATGCCACTCCTAAGAGTGGCAAGTAAGTCAATTGTGCTATTGAAATTGCTAAAAAAAGAATCAATTTAAATTATAAGACTGCTGTTCCGCAATTTTTTGAAAATAAGATTCAGTTACTAATACCAATATGCCTTTTTGAAACGTGTATAACTGTCAGGCAGGAACTGACGATTGTTGATTATCCACCCAAATTTTACCTTGTCAAAGACGAGCGTACCTTCCACATCGGTGAAAAAAGCATTTTGGGTATCTGAATTATCGAACAAGAGATGAAGCAGATTGACATCCATCTGCATGGCTGCTTCGTAAACTGTATTGCGTAGAAGAGTCCCGTCGGCAGAAAAGAAACGCTCCTGTTCCTCCGTCCTCAGCCTTTGTCGGCGTGAATTCCATCATATCGTTAGGTGTGCAATCCATAGCTAAACAAATACTCTCGACCTTGTCGAGCGCTATATACTGCCCGTTCTTTATTTTTGAGATTATGTTCGCAGATATATTGGCCCGGCGCATCAGTTCTGCGTTGGACACATCTTTTTCAATCATTAAATGTTGAAGTTTCTTATAACTTACACTCATTGCCAGACCTCCTTTTATGACACAAATCCAGCATATCACGAAAATATGAAAATCTCTACATCTCTTTTAATTTTTTCAGCCCTCTGTTACTTGCTATTCTGCCGATTCAGAGCGAATATGGAGCATACCGAAAGGAACTTCATAATAAAGCTGCTGAAATTGCCAGATACAAACCGGTGAAGCCTCTACGCCTATTTATGGATGATTTGACTTCAGAAAAGCTGACTTCCGTTCTTGCCGATAACAACGGCAGAGCGGCCATTGTATCAGCGGAAGGCGGCATCTTCGATATCATAAGTGGTCTGTACAACAAGAGCGTCAACATCGATGTGTTTCTTAAGCGACACAGTGGAGACACCATCCGTGTTGACCGCATTGGCAGAGAAAGCGAGAGCATCATACACCCAGCACTCACAATGCTGCTTACTGTACACCAGAAGTGCTGAACGGTCTTATAAGCAACAATACATTCCGTGGGCGCGGACTTACTGCGCGCTTTCTGTACTCCATGCCCAAGTCAGCTATCGGCACACGCGCTTTTCAGGCAACTCCGATCCCGGAGAAGGCAAAGCAGGGTTACACATCCCTTGTTAAGTCACTGCTTGCAGAAGAGGCTTCAAACGAGCCTATCGAACTGTCGAGCGGAGCAAGCGAAATACTGGAGACACTATTCTATGAAGTGGAAGGACGTCTTAGAAATTTGGGGTAAAAAAGAAGTTACCGTAGTTGAAATTGTATCAACTACGGTAACTGATTTGGTTGCGGGGGCCGGATTTGAACCAGCGACCTCCGGGTTATGAGCCCGACGAGCTACCAGCTGCTCTACCCCGCGATGATATGAAATTGTCTTGGTGCCGGAGACCGGGATCGAACCGGTACGATCGGTAAGGATCGCAGGATTTTAAGTCCTGTGCGTCTGCCAATTCCGCCACTCCGGCAGATCCCCGGCATCCGGAGCTCTGATAGAGCTCCGGATCCAAGCTTCTTTCTGGCTCCAAGGGTGGGGCTCGAACCCACAGCCTATCGGTTAACAGCCGAGTGCTCCACCATTGAGCTACCTTGGAATGTCAGAGCCGCCAATTCAGGCGACTTTGTTATTATACATCAGCATACGATCGAATGTCAACCGGATCATACTCATTTTTTTATCCATTGTTGCACCAATGATTGCAATTGATAGAACTTCGTGTCCCGTCTCGTACTTCACCCTATCTTTTCTTGTGTACATACGGACTCCTCCTGTCTCTTACTGACTCCAAGATTTTGTCCGCACCCCAAATAAACTTATTGGACGCAGCTTCAGTAAACCCTAAAAGGCAACGGAATTCGTAATTATTTTTAAATTACGTTGCTTTTAGCGCCAAAATGGCTAGCAAAGGCTGTAAAAAGCAACGGAATTTTGGCCAAACGTTGTTTTTCGTTGCCTTTTAAGAGCAAAAGGCAACGGAAATCGTATTTTTTTTAAAATTACGTTGCTTTTAGCGCTCAAATGACTGGCAAAAGCCGTAAAAGGCAACGGAATTTGGGAAGATGCCCGGTTTTCGTTGCCTTTTTTAGTCAGAGGGCAAAAAACAGTCTTCGTTGCTTTTATAGTTCGGCAGGCGGTGGGATTGATAAAGTGATTTTTCTTTATGAAACCTGTGACTGCCCTGCCCGGAAAGCCTGAATGTTGATTTCCTGAAAGGCAGGCTTAATATTGCGTTTTATTATATCTTCCCAACCGATTTGAGGAAGGCCCATAGCCTTAACCAAAGCGCCGAGCAGGACAAGATTCATGCTCTTGGGATTGCCCAAGCTTTCAGCCACCTCAGAGGCCTTGAACACGTATGTGATCACCTTTTCAGAAAGCTCTTCTATGATGCCTTCCGGATATGAGGCAATCCCCATCTGAACCGGGGCCGACGGGATTTCCGCATCGTTGATCACAATTTTTCCTTCCGGGTTTAGGTATTCGATCCATCGCAATGCTTCCATCTTCTCAAAGGCTACGATGATATCCGCTTCACCCTTTCCGATGATAGGGGAAAAGACCTTGCTGCCGAACCTGATTTGGGTGCTTACATTTCCGCCTCTCTGTGACATTCCGTGAATCTCTGACATTTTCACGTCATACCCCGCATCCATCAAACCTTCCGATAGTATTTTACTGGCGAGGATGG
>JAKJCD010000011.1:20117-24621 GCA_022706625.1 Bacillota bacterium
GGTGCCTTGCCCTCCTACGCCGACCAAAAGTATATTTTTTACATCGCTCATAATTGCCTCCGGATTGATTACTCCACAAAAGAAATAGCGGAAAATGGGCAAACCTGCAGACATATGCTGCAACCGGTACAGGCTTCCGGCTGTATGAGGATTCTTTCACCGGACAGTATTGCCGGGCATCCTGTTCTGACGCAGGCTTTGCAGCGCTTGCACTTTTCCTGGTCGATTATGCATTTTCTTTTTAAAAGGTCAAAGCGAGCTTTATCACCTTCGCTGAACTTCTTAATGGCACATGGCCAAGAAGCGACTATTACTGTAGGTTCTTCTTTTTGCATTGCCTCGTTTAATGCTTTGTTAGTCTCTTTTAAATCCAGTGGGTTTACCGCATAAATGTTTTCATTCTTTATACCGATAGCCTTGCACAGCAGCGGAATATCAACCTCCAAAGCGGGCTCTCCCATAAGTGTCCGGCCTGTTCCGGGGTTTTCCTGGTGTCCGGTCATTCCTGTTGTCCGATTATCCAGTATTACGGTTACGCAATTCCCTTTATTGTAAACCACATCCATCAAGCTTGTAATCCCGGAATGGAAAAACGTAGAATCCCCTATTACCGCAACTACTTTCGTATCTCTTCCCGTTTGACGGAAAGCCTTAGCAGCACCGTGGCCGGCACTGATGCTGCCGCCCATGCAAAACGTAGTATCCATTGCCGAAAGCGGCGGTGCAGAGCCCAATGTATAGCATCCGATATCTCCCGTGATCATTACGTTTTTCTTTTTACTTAAAGCGTAGAAGAAGCCTCTGTGGGGGCAACCGGCGCAAAGAGTAGGCGGCCTTACAACTGCCTGCTTTTCTGATTTTACGGTCTTGCTCTTTGTCCCGAAAACAGCATGGCGGATCCTATCCGGGTTCAGTTCGTCAAATTCAGGTATGATCTCTTTCCCTATGCAATGGATCCCGGCCGCCTTGATTTGATTTTCCATATATGGGTCCATCTCTTCGATCACATAGAGAGTTCCGACCTTACTTGCAAACTCCTTTATCAGATCCATAGGCATCGGGTATGTCATGCCAAGCTTCAAATATGAAGCATCAGCGCCAAAGACGTCTTTGGCATATTGATAGGCGGCGCCGGCACAGATCACTCCGACACGGTTCCCGTTGTATTCTGCTTTATTTATTTCCGCCCTGTTTGAATATGCTTCCATAGCCTTCAATCTGTCCACAAGGCTGCGGCGGAGCTTCATCCCGTTAGCCGGAGTAGCTACATATTTTGCTATGTTCCTCTCATAAGCTATTGGAGGAGTTTCTTCCCTTTTTTCAAGCTCTGCAATGCTTTTACTGTGACATATCCTTGTTGTCACCCTGAGCATCACCGGAGTATCAAACTCTTCAGAAAGCCGGAAGGCCAGCTTTGTGAAGTCTTTGGCTTCGCTGCTGTCCGACGGCTCCAGCATCAATACTCTTGCGGCCGTGGCATAGTTTCGGTTGTCCTGCTCGTTTTGCGAACTGTGCATCCCGGGATCGTCGGCAGAAACCAAGACGCATCCTCCCGTTACTCCCGTATAGGCAAAGGTGAACAAAGGATCTGCCGCAACATTCACACCCACATGCTTCATGGCGGCAAGGGATCTGACGCCTGCAACAGATGCGCCTATCGCTGATTCAAGTGCCACCTTCTCGTTGGGTGCCCACTCGCAGTACAATTCATCTTTGTAATTGCTGAGATTCTCCAGTATCTCCGTGCTGGGAGTCCCCGGATATGCAGATGCAAACACTAACCCCGCTTCATAGGCTCCTCTTGCAATAGCTTCATTGCCCGTCATCATCTGTTTCATGCTTGTCCTCTTTTCCCTTGCTTTGATCCTGATCGGCTATACTGGACAAGATCAGTTCTGCTTTTCTTCTGTATTTTTGTTCATTCTCTTTGTCTTTACTCTTTGCATATAAATCGGCAAGTTCTTTCATGGATTCAGCATGGGAGCCGTTTATCCCCAATACTCTTTTAAAGCTTGCCACGGCCTTGCCATTGCTTCCCGTCCTTGCATAGGCCACTCCCAGATAGTAGTGCAGCGGCCACCAGCCTTTAAAGCTTGTCTTCAGAAACGGTTCGAGGGTCTCGATGCCTTCATCCCAACGTCCTGCCAAGACCGCATTATATCCTTTCTCAATTGTCAGCGGCTGCTCCAGCTGTGTCAGTCTTTGCCTGATTTCCTTCTTGTCTTTGAAGTTGCTGCTTTTTGTCAGGAATTCCTGCCATACCAGGGCTGCTTTCTTATACAAACCCAGATTCAGATAATCATAGCCTAAGTAATAATAAGCCTGGGCAAAACGAGGATGGGCCTGTGTAAGCAGCTCAAAGTATTCTGTGGATTCTCCTTTAAAACGTCCGATATATTTATCGTCGTCTCCCCTTTGGTAAAACTCCCTGCAAACTTTTGCATAACTGTACATGGCATGGATATAGTCGGATTTCAAAACAAGTGCGGCCCTGAAATGGATGATGGCATTGTCAAAATCCTCTCTCTCCGCCGCATCCCTTCCTTCCTTTACCAATCCCTCTGCCAGTTTGTAATTAAAAAATCTGTTCATGAACTCAACATATTGCGGAGTATACTTAAATTTAGGATCGATGCCCATGACCCAGGCCATATTTTCGGCGATATGAAGCACTTTCAGACCGTCGCCTCCGTTGAAGGCCTGATAGTCTTCGTGTCTTAGGGGAATAGGTACGCCTTTCATAAAATCTATATTATTAAACTTGTTGAGATAGGAATCAGAAAACTCGTCAAAAATAAATTCTTTCAGATGTTTTGTGAAATATCGCCCGACTCTGTCCCGCCTTGATTGAAACGGAGGCAGTACAGGAGCTACAGGAGAAATATTACTTTTCACATTGACCGAAGCATCAGCCTTTGGAGTTGGCTCTTCTTTGATATCGGTGCCTTCTATTGGTTTATCCGATAGCCTGTCCTCTAATTTTTTCATGTTAAATATCCCATCCGGTTTTCATAAATTTCTTTACTGCCTCGGGGTTAAGCCCCTCTTTCATATCCTCTGTCAGCAGCAGTTCCAGTCTATCCCCCGTTCCCGGCTCTTTTTTGTCCTTCCATCGTCCGTAAAGGTTTAAGATACGGAACAGATCCTCTTTATTATGGGATTTGTGCTGAAAACCCTTAAGATAGTAGAAAGAGGAGAACTCCTCATAAAATGAAAAGGGATGCGGGTGCCTTTCAAAAGCAAGATAATCCAAGGCCCTCTCAAACCCTCCCCTATTATAGTACATATCTAAAAGAAGTTCCACCATTTTCAGTTTTGCAAGCTCTTTGGCCGATATTGAGTTATTTGAAATCACCTCATAAGGAGCCTTTGACCGAAAGATGTATCCGTATTCTTCTGCATTTTCACGGATCGGTGTCCCCGGCAAAAGCTTTAAAAAGCCTAACTGCAGCATATGGGGGCGAAGATCATATACCTCGTTGAATGAGTTTGCAAAGCTCTCATAATCTTCATAAGGCAGACCTGCGATCAGATCCAGATGCATATGGATATTCCCCATGGCCATGATTCGCTTCACGTTTTTCGAAAGCTTACTGAAATCACAATGCCTTGCAATCGCCTTGAGTGTGCCCTCATTGGTGCTCTGTACTCCTATCTCAAACTGGAAAAGCCCTGACCTTGCAGACTCGATGAGGTTTAGAAGCTCTTCACTTATGATATCACCGCAAAGTTCAAAGTGGAAATTTGTGACCCCGTTGTCCGTCTCCATGAGATACCGCAGGATCTCCATGGATCTGGCATTGTTGTAATTAAACGTCCTGTCTACAAATTTGACCTGTTTGACATTTTTATATACAAAATAGCTGAGGTCTTCTTTGATTCTCTCCAACGGAAGGGCTCTTACCCCCTTTTCAATTGCGGAAATGCAGTAGCTGCATGAAAAGGGGCAACCCCTGGAGGATTCATAATACATAATTTTATCCGCTTCGCCTACAAGGCTGTGGAACGGGAAAGGCACCTTGGTGAAATCCACAGGATCAGAAGCGGGATTAACATAAATCCTACCTTCCTTGCGGTAGAGCAGCCCCCCTATCATATCAAATCCCTGTGACGGTACAGGTTTTGTAAGCTCTTTAAGCAGTTTGGGGAAACGCTCCTCTCCTTCCCCTGTCAAAACAAAATCAATGCTTTTGTTCTTTTTCATTATTTCAGCTGCCCGCCAGGTGACTTCCGGTCCTCCCAGCAGAATAAAAACCCCCGGGCGGGCTTTTTTTAATGTCTCCGCCAGATAGAGGGTCCGCTCTATGTTCCAAATATAGCAGGAAAAGCAAATTAAATCATATTCCCCCCGAAGCAACTCACCATATATATAATCATCCGGGTTGTTGACGGTAAACTCGCGCAGCTCTGTTCTTTCTCCCTCATTGGCACAGACAGCATAAAGATACTGTAATGCGAGGTTAGAGTGAATGTATTTTGAATTGAGAGTGGTAAGCAGTGTTTT
>JAKJCD010000120.1 GCA_022706625.1 Bacillota bacterium
CGATGGACTTTGTCAGCATGCCGGCTTCAAGAGGAACATCCTCCCCCATTCCCAGCTTTCCGACAAGCCCCTGTATCCTGTCTCCTCCGAAGCGCCGCATCAGGTCGTCTTCCAGCGAAATAAAAAACTGAGTCCTGCCCGGGTCTCCCTGCCTTCCGGAACGTCCGCGCAGCTGATTGTCGATACGGCGGGATTCGTGCCGTTCCGTTCTGAGGATACGAAGGCCGCCAAGATCAACTACTTTCTGCCTCTCTTCCGGCGTGCAATCACGGCCGCCCAGGATAATGTCGGTGCCGCGGCCTGCCATATTGGTTGCTATGGTAACGGCTCCCAGTCTGCCGGCTTCCGCAACTATCTCCGCCTCCCGTTCATGCTGCTTTGCATTCAGCACGTTGTGTCTGATTCCCCGGCGTTTCAAAAGTGCGCTGATTATCTCTGATCTTTCTATGGAAATCGTGCCTACGAGAATAGGCTGCCCCTTCTCATGGCATTCGCCGATCTGGTTGGCTATAGCCGTAAATTTACCGCGTTCGGTACTGTAAATCGAATCCTCCATGTCGGCCCTTGCAATAGGCATATTTGTAGGGATCTCCACTACGTCCATGTTGTAGATCTCCCGAAACTCCTCTTCCTCGGTCTTAGCTGTACCCGTCATGCCGGCAAGCTTATTGTACATTCGAAAATAGTTCTGCAAGGTGATGGTGGCAAGAGTCTTGGATTCCTGCCTCACCATCAGTCCCTCCTTTGCCTCTATAGCCTGATGCAGTCCCTCGCTGTACCGCCTTCCGAACATGAGCCTGCCTGTGAACTCGTCCACGATGACGATCTCCCCGTCCTTCAAAACATAGTCTACATCCCTCTTCATCAGGTTATGGGCCTTCAGGGCCTGGATCACATGGTGGTTTATTTCCATATTTTCGGGATCCGAAAAGTTCTCTACCTTGAAGAACTTTTCACATTTTGTAACTCCCTGTTCAGTCAGTGAGACAGTCCTTTCCTTTTCATCCATGGTAAACTCAAAGCCTTCATGGAAACCGGCCACAAATTTGTTAGCTATGCGATAAAGGTCTGTAGATTTTTCTCCTTGTCCGGAAATGATCAGCGGCGTTCTTGCCTCGTCCACCAGTATGCTGTCTACCTCGTCCACAATGGCAAAATTAAGCTCACGCTGCATCATGTCTTCTTTATAGATCACCATATTGTCCCGCAGATAATCGAAACCGAACTCGTTATTCGTCCCGTAGGTAATGTCCGCCTCATAAGCCAGTTTGCGTTCGGGGCCCGTGACTTCGTGGATCACACAGCCTATAGTCATACCTAAAAAGGTATAGATCTTGCCCATCCATTCCATGTCTCTTTTGGCCAGGTAATCGTTGACCGTGACCACATGAACGCCTTTTCCTTCCAAGGCATTGAGATATGCCGGAAGGGTTGCCACTAAAGTCTTGCCTTCGCCTGTTTTCATCTCGGCGATGCGTCCCTGATGAAGCACTACTCCTCCTACAAGCTGTACACGGAAATGCTTCATGCCCAGTGTTCGCCATGCGGCCTCCCGAACCGCTGCAAAAGCTTCGGGAAGAATATCGTCCAAGCTTTCCCCCCCCGCTAATCTCTCCCGGAATTGCCCCGTCAAAGCCTGAAGCTCTTCATCGGTTTTTCCAGCCATCATGCTGTCAAGTTCTTCGATACGGTCTACTATTTTGTCGATTTTTTTGAGTTCTTTCTCATTCAGATTTCCGAAAATTTTTTCTAAAAAGCTCATATATTATACCTCTTTCGCTTTTTGTCAAATTTACTGCAGGAATCAAACTGCTCTTTTTTCATCAGCCTTTGATTATATCATGAGAGGAGATAAAAAGCAAAAAGGGCAGTCGCCCTTTTTCGTCATTTTGCCGTTGCCCTTTTCGTCATTTATGCATCAAGTCTATTCTTGATGCCCTCATCAAACTCTGCCGGAAAGCCGGCCCACTGATCTTCTTCCGTTTCGAAAAAAGTATCATAAATCGCCCTGACTGCATTTTCAAAGTCTATATTTTCAACCCCTACTATAATGTTCATTTCACTGGAACCCTGGTCGATCATCCTGATATTGATACCGGCTTTATAAAGAGCCGTAAATAGCCTGGCCGACACCCCGCGGCGGCGGTTCATGCCGCGGCCCACCGTAGCTATCAGTGCCATATCTTGATAAACATCAAGGCTGTCTGGGGCAAGGCGCCTCTGCATCTCTTCAAGAATATCTTCCAGCTTGCCGTTTATCTTCTTTTTGGAAAGTACGATCGATATTGTATCGATGCTGCTTGGCAGGTGTTCCACCGGGATCCCGTAATCCTCCAGAATGCTCAGGCAGCGTCTGACAAATCCGGTTTCGGCACTCATCATATTTTTATAGATGGCAATGACCACAAAGTCTTTGCTCCCTGCAATGCCGGTAATTATCTTGTCATCAGCTTTTTTACTGGTATCGGACACAATCAGGGTTCCGGGATGGGCAGGGGCGTTTGTATTTCTTATGTTTATAGGAATATTGCCGGCGCGGACAGGGTAAATGGCGTCTTCATGAAGGACGGAAGCGCCCATATATGAAAGCTCTCTCAGTTCCTTGTAGGATACCATATCGATCTGCTCGGGGTTTTTAACTATTCTGGGGTCTGCTACAAGAAACCCGGACACATCGGTCCAGTTCTCATAGACATCCGCCTTTACCGCCTTGGCAACCAAAGAACCCGTTATATCCGAACCCCCCCGCGAAAAGGTCTTGATGCTTCTGTCGGGCTTGCTGCCGTAAAAGCCCGGGATAACAGCCCTATCGTGTTTGAGGATCTCATTTGCCAGCCTTCTATCGGTCTCCTCATCCAAAAGCTTGCCCCTTTCGTCAAAACAAATCAGCCCGGCCGTGTCCACAAAATCGTAACCCAAATAAGCCGCTACAACTAAAGCGGTCAGATACTCTCCCCGGCTAGCTATATAGTCCTCGCTGGCATTGTTTTGCATATTCTTATCGATTTCCGCAAATTCCTTTTCCAAGTCGATATCGATACCCAGATTCATTTTCAGCGCAAGAAATCGATCACAGACCACCTGAAAAATCTGTCTGTAGTCAACATTGTGATCGATATGGGCTTTGCACAGATAGAGCAGGTCCGTAACCTTGTTGTCCTGGTCAAAGCGTCTGCCCGGAGCCGATACGATAACGTATTTTCGATCGGATTCATCTTCGATGATTTTTTTGAGTTTGGCAAGCTGTATACCGTCTGCTACGGAGCTCCCACCGAATTTAGAAACTATTACTCCCATTGGATATTCCCCTGTAAAATTGATTTAACGTTTATTCTATAGCAAAGTATGTCATCGGTCAACAAAAACGGCTAAATTATATTATTCGGCCGCATAATTTTTGCTTCTCTATTTTTGCGCAAATGCTCTTAGTGCTTCAGCTTTATCCGTTCTCTCCCAGGGAAGATCAAGCTCCGACCGGCCGAAATGGCCGTAGGCTGCCAGTTTACGATAAATGGGTTTACGCAAATCCAAATCCCGGATTATGGCGGCGGGGCGCAAATCAAAATTGGCTTCTACGATTTCTGCAAGCTTATCATCGGATATTTTGCCGCTCCCAAAGCTGTCAACGGATATCGAGACCGGTTTTGCGACACCGATGGCATAGGCGAACTGGATCTCGCACCTGTCGGCAAGCCCCGCCGCCACAATATTCTTTGCTATATAGCGCGCCATATATGCTGCCGACCGGTCGACCTTCGTCGGATCCTTTCCGGAGAATGATCCTCCCCCGTGATTCCCGTAGCCTCCATAAGTATCTACAATTATCTTCCTGCCCGTAAGTCCGGAATCCCCGTGTGGGCCGCCTACGACGAACCTGCCTGTCGGATTTACAAAGTATCTGGTTTTTTCATCCAAAAGTTCCTTGGGGATCACAGAATTTATCACTTTATCGATAACATCTTTTCGAATTTGCTCCTGGCTCACATCAGGGTCATGCTGTGTGGAAATCAGCACCGTATCGATGCGAACTGCTTTATCATCCTCATATTCTACAGTTACCTGGGTTTTTCCGTCGGGCCTCAAATAGGTCAGTTCACCGGACTTTCTTACATCTGCCAGCTTCTTTGCCAGTTTATGCGCAAGGGAAATAGCCATTGGCATGAGCTCAGGCGTCTCATTTGAAGCATAGCCGAACATTATGCCCTGATCTCCTGCGCCTATGGCATCCAGCTGGTCGCTTAAGGTTCCGTCTTTGTACTCCAATGCTTTATCAACGCCCAGGGCAATATCTGGCGATTGCTCGTCTATTGCTGTGAGCACGGCGCAGGTGTTTCCGTCAAAGCCATACTCCCCTTTGTCATAGCCAATATCGGTTATCACACTGCGGATCAGACGCGGAATATCAACATAGCAATCTGTCGTCATTTCACCCACCACTATGGCCATGCCCGTAGTTGCCATTGTTTCAACGGCAACTCTGGCATAGGGGTCCAGTTCTAATACCGCGTCCAGTATACCGTCGGATATCTGGTCGCACAATTTGTCCGGATGCCCTTCTGTTACCGATTCTGATGTAAATAATCTCTTTTTCATTTGCTACCTCCGTTTCTAGTCTAAAGAAAAACCTCTTCGTTGGAAGAGGAGGTTAACATACAGTCTCCCTCATCTCTCAGAATGCATCTGTAGGATTTGGCACCTTTGCTGTAAAAAACAGTCAGGTTGCCGGGCTTCGCAGGGCCTATTCCCTCAGCCGCTCTTGATAAGGTTTTATTCATTTTTTTCATTATTATTTTATTCCCACAATTGATTCTTGTCAATCACTTGCAGGAGCTTAATACATTCATTTACTTGTTTTTTCGTTTGTAGCTTGCTGCTCCAATCTGTGCCGGCCGGGGCAAGAAAAGCAACCAAAACCCCGGCCGGAATCCGACTTGAATTAAACAATACACATTCGTCATAGAATAATGTATACTGTCATTGAAATATTAGTTCAGTGTATGGAGTGATGATTTGACAAAAGAAAGATTCAAGCTTATCAAGGGCGGTGTCGATGGAATATCGCAAACTTCTTTCGAGAAGCGCCGGTTTGTATCCGCATTTGTAACTGATACCCGGCTCATGGGAGTGCTGGCGCTTTCTATTCATTGGCTTATCGTAATGCCGGATGATAATGAAGATTTTTATCAGTTTTTCTATTTCGATGCGGAAGAATACGGTCTGGACACCTATCAAAGCCTCAAGGGGAACGATCCCTTAGCTTTGGAAACCATTGAACAAAGCCTTATCGGCGGTCTTGGGAGCAAAAAAAAGTCTATAACAGAGCGGGAGGCTTTATACTTATTGCAATCCTTTGCTGCCGCAAGCAAAAAACTTAATATCTCGCTGCCTGAACCCACTGAAGAATACGAGGCTCTGCTGAAAGAGCCCTTAATACTGTCTTCAAAGGAGAAACAGACCGTTATTAAAAAAATATGTACTCCCATCCTCTCTGATTATCAGCTGATCCATTATTTCCTGATGCGCTGTTTTGCCCATGATGATCAGGGCGCTTCTTATCTGACACACGGAAAGATCGATTTGACCGGACTGTCGGCTAAAAGAGCAGCTACTTTATGCAAAAACACCATTGAAGAATACACCAATCAAAACGGCTCTTTGTCTTACCTTTGCGAGGCATTGATAGACATTGACGGCAAATATGAACTTTTTATGCTGGAAATAACTGTTTTCAACGGGAAGGTCTCATCGGCCCTCCGCCGATCATCTTTTCGGATCTCGGCTGCCGAAGCAGCCATGATGCTTAACAGGCCGGAGTATATTACCGTCTATGAGATCCTTTCAAACCCTGCCGAATT
>JAKJCD010000121.1 GCA_022706625.1 Bacillota bacterium
TTATCCCATTCCTCCTCCAGTTCGCGGGGTGCAATGATCCTTAATTGATCCAACAGCTCATCAACTTTAATTGCCATCTGATTCCTCCTGAATGAATGAATTATGATCTCATACTTTCCTGCACAGCTCATTGAGTTTATTTACTCGTATTTCACTATTTGCGAGCTTACAAAAGCTGGTATGCGATCCTTTTTGTCGTATTGATGCAATTATTCCTTGCTCTATTTTTATTCTACACTCTATCAATTCTTTGAGCAAGGGATCTTTGTCGAAAAATAACAGCGGACTTCGCATATATGATTACCTTCTTTAACAAGCCGTTCTTTGTTGACAGTATATCCATTTTTATACAGCCATATCCTCAGTTTATCCTGGCCGTTTCTGGGCTGCAGAATATACTTTCGGAAGCTTCTTGTTTTCTTCTGATCTTTTGCCAAAATCTCAGTGATCATCATTCCGCCCATCCCCGCTATAACAACAGTATCAACTTCTCCGCTGCGTAAAGTTTCAAGGCCGTTTCCGAGACGCAAATCCGCTGCCATTTCTGGAGAATAAGCCAGCAGATTTGCCTTAGCCTTTTCCAGAGGTCCGGGCCTGATATCACTTAAGATTACCTTTGGGCTTATTTTTTGATTGAACAGAAAAATAGGCAGCAGACCATGGTCTGTGCCTATATCGGCTACTCTTTCTCCCCAATGGATGTATTCTGCCATTGCAGCCAGTCTTTTGGGAATTTGAATCATCTCAGCACCTTATTCCAAATAGTCTTTAAGCTTCTTGCTTCTGCTGGGATGGCGGAGTTTTCTTAGAGCCTTAGCCTCGATCTGGCGTATTCTTTCCCTGGTAACATCAAAACGTTTGCCTACTTCTTCCAGCGTCCTTGCCCTTCCGTCGTCCAGACCGAAACGCAGTCTCAGCACCCTTTGTTCCCTTTCCGTAAGGGTATCTAAAACCTCCACCAGCTGTTCCTTCAGCATTGAAAAAGCTGCCGCATCAGCCGGAGCCGGTACATCCTCATCAGGGATGAAATCGCCCAGATGGCTGTCCTCCTCTTCACCGATGGGGGTTTCCAAAGAAACGGGTTCCTGGGCAATTTTTAGTATCTCCCTGACTTTTTCCTCAGAAATATCCATCTCATTGGCGATTTCCTCAGGAGTAGGCTCCCTCCCTTTTTCCTGAAGCAGCTGCCGGGATATCCTTATAAGCTTGTTGATGGTTTCAACCATATGCACCGGGATTCTTATGGTTCTTGCCTGGTCAGCTATTGACCTGGTAATTGCCTGTCTGATCCACCAGGTAGCATATGTACTGAATTTGTAACCCTTCCTCCAGTCAAACTTATCTACCGCTTTGATCAGACCCAGGTTGCCTTCTTGAATCAGATCCAGAAACAGCATCCCTCGGCCCACATATCGTTTAGCTATGCTCACCACCAGTCGCAAGTTGGCCTCGCACAATTTCTGCTTTGCCTCTTCATTTCCCATTTCCATCTGTTTTGCCAGTTCGATCTCTTCTTCCGCCGTAAGCAAAGCGACTTTCCCTATTTCTTTTAGATACATCCTTACCGGATCATCAACGGCTATCCCTTTGGGGATCGAAGCTTCCAAATCAGTTTCCGTTTCATCCGCAGCTGTCTCCGGCTCTGCCTCTTCTTCCTGCTCCAGTGCAATGATTTCGAAATCATCTGGATCTGTCTCAGAAACGATTTCGATTCCCATTGAGATCAGAGCGTCATAGAGATCATCCATCTGGTTTTTGTCCATATCCACATTTTCCAGGTGTGCAGATATTTCCTGATAGGTGATGGCTCCTTTATTTTTAGCTTTTTCCATCAACTCGTTGACGAACTCAAACCTCTTATCTTCGGGTTGTTCCATATCATAGCTCATTGCGTGCTCCCTTGTACCTTTCCCTTTGTATATCCATCAATTCCTTACTTAATTCCAATATTTTTTCACTATCCTTTTCATCGTCCAGTATGGAAAGTATCTTAATCAGCTCTTCTTCTCTCTTCCCTTTTTTGATCGTGCGGATGTGTGAAACGCATTCTTCAAATACCTGTTTGTCTCTGTTGGCAATATGGACTGTTTCGAGCGTATGTGCCAGTACCGCTCTGGATTCCTCATCCAAGCTGTCTTGCAGCTGTTTAAGATCTATTTCTTCATCAGGTTTATATAATGAACGAATTATCTCATATATCCGGTAGCAGGACACTGTTTCAAAAAAGTCTTTATAAGGTTCTATCAGCGGAACGTATGAGCTTCTGAGAAGCATCAGCCTTATCAAATGAAGCTCCAGCAATGAAGATCTATCTATACCGCCTTTACGACGCCCTTCTGTATTTTCCCAATTTTTTGGAACGGTCACAAACCCGCTCCCGAAAACTTCAAGCCGGAAAGCACCCTCGGATATTCCTGTTTCCGATGCCACTTTTTTTATATAAGTCTCTGCTTCCACGGGGCTTATACATTTCATGGCACGGGCCGCTTCTTTCAAAAAAAACACATTTCCGGCGGTAGTATTCAAGTCTACTTGCTTTTTAATGTTTGACAGCTTGTAATCCATGAATGGTAAAGCTTGTTTAATAAGTGCGGAAAAAGCTTCCTTTCCGTTTTCTTTTATATATTCATCCGGATCCTTCCCCCCCGGAATCTGAAGTATCTTTACATTGCACCCTGCAGCATACAAAATATCCATTCCTCTTAATGCCGCTGCTTGTCCCGCCTCATCGGCATCATAAGCCAATATGACATTGTCCGTATAACGCTTCAGCATCATAGCCTGGCTTTCAGTAAGCGCAGTTCCCAACGAAGCGGAAACATTTCGTATTCCATACTGATACAAGGATATTACGTCCATATACCCTTCAACAAGTATTGCACAATCTTCTCTATTTATATCCTCCCTTGTCAAATTTAATCCATACAGGCTGTTTTTCTTCTGAAATATCGGCGATTCCTGCGAGTTCAGATACTTAGGGGTACCGTTGCCTATTGTTCGTCCGCCAAATCCTATTACCTTCTTGCTGGTGCTAATGATCGGAAATACGACCCGATCACGAAATTTATCATAGATCTTGCCGCCTGATTCCGATACGAGTCCCAGTGAAAGCAGCAGCTTGCGATCATAACCTTTACTCGATAAATAGTCAAACAAACTCTGCCATTCTGCGTCTGCATAGCCGATCCCGAATTTTTTCAGCACCGAGGGTCCCAACTCTCTCGATCTCATATATGCGGCGGCGCTGTTAGGTTCCATCGAAAAGCGCTTGTGATAAAATGATGCCGTTTCACGATTTATTTCATACAGCTGTGCTTTTTTTCCTTCCGCTCCGAAGCCCGTATTTTGTAATTCCAGCCCGCACTCTTCCGCAAGTTTCTCAAGGGCACCCTGAAAATCAAGATTGTGGTACCGTTTGGTAAACTCAATCACATCGCCCGTGGCTCCGCAACCAAAGCAGGTAAAAATCTGCTTGTCCTCAGATACAACGAAGGACGGCGTTTTTTCATTATGAAACGGGCATAACCCTTTATGATTGTAACCGGTCTTCTTCAATGCGACTTGTCGGCCGACCACATCAACAATGTTACACCTGCTTTTTATTTCTTCGACTATATTGAAGTTTGATGCCATGTCGTACTGTCCTGTTCTATCATTTCGCCACTATATACGACAATAAGGGGAGAATTCCTTTTTAGAAAATAAAAAGAATCCGAATTATTTCCAGGACTTTGGCACAAAGATCTCTTTAAAGAGATTTACTGCATACCGATCTGTCATTCCTGCGATATGATCCTTAACCACCTCTTGTATACCATAAAGCGGGATTCCGCGTCTGCGCTCCTCCGGCAATTTCTTAGGATTGCTTTCAAAGTAGTCATAAAGCAGGAATATCATGGACTTTATTTTATTTAGTTCTTCATCCTTCTTGACTTTCCTGCTGTGATATACATTCTCAAACATAAAATCTCTCAGTTTGTTCATGTAAAACAGTTTTTCGTCGCTCATAGCTATACTACCTGATTTATCACTGTTTATGACCAGATCGCTGACCAGATTGTTGATCCGTCTCCGATGATCGGATCCCAGTTCCTCCATGCAGTCCGGCGGCAAATCCGTTTTACTTATCACATTGCACCTTAGAGCATCATCGATATCGTGATTGATATATGCTATGCGGTCACTGTAACGGACTATCAGACCTTCCGGAGTGTACGGCAAACCTTCTCCCGTGTGGTTCAAAATTCCGTCCTTCACCTCTTCAGTCAAGTTCATGCCCGCCGTCGTTCCGTGGTTTTCGAGTACCTCCGCCACTCTTAAGCTTTGAATGTTGTGCTTAAAGCCCTTTTCGTGCCTTTCGTTTAAAAACTCTTCTCCGTTATGCCCAAAAGGCGTATGTCCGAGATCGTGCCCCATTGCTATTGCTTCCGTAAGATCTTCATTCATGCAAAGGGATCTGGCGATGGTCCGTGCTATCTGGGAAACCTCCAGTGTGTGTGTAAGACGCGTACGAAAATGGTCTCCCTCCGGAGCAAGAAAAACCTGAGTTTTATGCATTAGCCGCCGAAAGGCTTTCGAGTGGATGATCCTGTCCCTGTCCCGCTGAAAATCCGTTCTGAAAACACATTTATCTTCTTCCAGGGCGCGGCCTTTAGATTCCGCAGATTTGGTGGCGCCGGCGGAAAGAATGGTGTATTCCCTCAGTTCTAATTCTTCGCGAAGTATCATTTTGCTGCTCCCTTGTTTTTCGATTCTAACATAGCCCAAGCCACTTTTCAAGCGAGTTGCCGACGGCTGTATTGGCATCTTTTAAATACTGAACGATTACCCTCTGAATATTTTCACCGATGAAAAGCATCTCTTCTCCCATATTATCGATCAAGGCATTTTTCTCTTTTTCATCCATAGATTGAAGCCTCCATGCCAATTGCCCAGTAATAAGGTGGTTTGGTTCGTAATGCTGTATTTTGGCACCTCCCGTTGAGACTTTCTGCTGTAAAAAGGTCGGATCCACCGCCATGTATGTGTTTCCGGTCCTGCATCTTTCATGGTCCAAAGAAAAATAGGTCATAGCTATCAGCAGGGGCTCCGGTGAAAGATCTATCCCGGGGATAAGCCTTCCGGGAGAGAAGTAACAGTTTTCGACCTCCGCTCGGTAATCCTCCACTCCGCTGCGCAGTATCATCTTCCCCACTTTAGTCCATGGAACGGATGTTTCCGGCCATAGCACCGTAGGATCCAGAAGAGACATTTCACTCTCCACATTCTGTCCCGTCGATATCAACTGTACACAAAGTTCATATTTGATACTTCCTCCTCTCTCAAGCACTCCCGCTAAATCCCGGGAAGCCGCATCGGGATCATAACCGGCAAGAAATTCAGCTTCCTGGCGGTTGATTTCTTCAACTCCCTCAAAAGGTTTCCAGTGGTATCTTACCCAAAAACTTTCTCCCTTGTCATTTTCCCATACAAAAGTGTGCACACTGTGGCCTTCCATTGTACGATAGCTTTTTATTGTCCCGCGATTGGAATAAAGCCAGGTAATCATATG
>JAKJCD010000122.1 GCA_022706625.1 Bacillota bacterium
ATCTCCCGGCAACCTCCATGAAACCGGATCTTTCCGCCGCCTTTGCGGGACTGTCGGTTCCGGGGGAATCACCGAAGCTGATGCTGCTGCTGTAATCCTTAATAATCCTTATGACAGCCTCAAACACCGCGCAATGAGTAATAACGGGAGAGCCCTTTTCTACGGCAGAGAGAAAGTTCGGCTTTAGAAGGACCCTGCTGTTCGCGGGTATCAATTCCCGAAGAAAGCTTTCGCCGCCCAGTAACTCAAAGCCCTCTCTCAGTTTTCTTTCAATATTTTCGACTTCATAGTCGGTACATTTCAATAAAGCAACGGTTTCCATAAGTCCTCCTTAAGCATTGAACCTATTATCGCATATGGACCGGCCTTTAATCCAGCAAAATTTAAGTAAGCTGTCTGAAAGAAAAGCGGCTTTATCGTTAGTGTAAAATAATTGTTGGTCTTTTTAAATAAATAAAAGATAGAGGTTGACCTTCTATGGTAAAATTTTTGTTGCGAAACAAAAAAACATTAGAAAGAAGGTAACCTCTATGGATACAAGATTAGCACAGATCATTGACAATTTCACTAAAAAAGTTATGGGAAAGTTTTCTCAAGAGGATGTTTTAAAGATTGAGGACTTAGAGATCAAGCTGTGGGAGGACTGTTCCTTCTTTGTCAGAGACAGCATTGCAGCATATACTGAGATGATAGATCAACTGCTAACGGCACAGAAGGAAGAGAGAAAAGAAGCAGGCATAACCGTGCACAAACGGAATGTATCACGAGAATATTTGAGCAAGTTCGGCCAGGTGGAATTCAACCGGACATATTTTAAGACTGAAGAAGGATATAGCTATTTAGCTGATAAGGCAGTGGGACTGGAGTCGTATGACCGGGTAAGTACAAATGTCTCCGCAGAACTTGTAGACAGGGCAGCAAGCATGTCATATCAAAAGAGCGCTGAGGAAACCACCATCGGCAGAGTTACAAAACAAACAGTATTGAATAAGATACGTAAGACAAAAGGGCTGGAGTTAGTTCCCAAAGGCATAAAGAAGAAGATAAGGGTATTGCATGTAGTGGCAGACGAAGATCATGTAGCGATGCAAAGCGGTAAGAATGTAATTGTGCCCTTGGTTACAGTGCATGAGGGAATTGAGAGCGTGAGTAAATGCAGGAACAGATGCATCAACGCCAGACATTTTTCTGAATATGGCAAACCGGTGAGTGAATTTTGGGAAGAGATTGGGGCATGGGTGGAGGAAGAGTACGATACCAGGAGTATAAACCGAATATATCTGCATGGTGATGGCGCAAAATGGATAAGAAGAGGCATGGAAGTACTCCCGGGGTGCAGGTTTGTACTTGACAGATATCATTTGGAGAAATGGGTCAAGGCTGTGACAGCCGGCTCAATGAAAGAATACTCATTTAGAATTAGAAAAGCCCTTAAGAATTATGACTTGAAGGGATTTGTGTCAGCTATCGATGACATGCTGACAGAAGCGGAGAGCAGGAAGCAAGCTGAGATGATAATAGGCTTAAGAAAATATATATTGAACAACTGGGACGGAATAGAAATACGAAAGAATGAGCCTGAATGTGGCAGCAGCTGCACAGAGGCGCAGATAAGTCATGTACTGGCGGATAGGCTTAGCAGAGGGCCCAAGGGATGGTCGGATGAAGGCTTGAAATATATGAGCAGGTTAAGGGTTTATAAGGTTAATGGAGAAAAAGTAACTGTTAAGAATATTATGAAAAAGGATGAAGCACTTGAACCGAGTGAGATGGAAAAGAGAGTCGTAAAGATGGTGAAGGAAGCGTTTGCAGGATTCAAGGACTATTCAATCTTTGAAAAACAAGAGTTAATTAGTGGAAAGGTAACACCCATAAGCACAATACTTAAAGGGATAGAACAGGTAGGGTACGTATTTTAACAAATGAGACATGTTGGTCAACCGAAAAACCAACAACAATTTGACACCGTCATGCTCTGATTACCAATTGGTGGCCGCGCAGAAAAGGTGTTATAATGGGGATAACAACATCAGGAATTATGCTTGCAAGCCTGACTCTCTTTCAACTGATGAATGTTATTAACGCGAAGTATGGTTTTCGGGAGATGGTCTGGACTGTTGCCGGAATAATGATACTTTTCGGTATTATAAGCTGGCTCTGGGTACGGGACAGACCTGAAGAAGTAGGCCTGCACCCGGATAATATGCCGCTGACCGAAGAGGAAAAGAAGCAAGCGTATTTTAAAGCGCAAAGTGCAAAGGCAGCACAAGCGAAATGGCCCCTCAAAGAGGTTTTGAGAAATAAGCACGCCTGGTTGCTTATGGTGTCGTTTGGCATTCTTATTATGTTTGCCTCCGGAGTCGGCAGCACGACCGTTCCCTTTGCGTTGGAGACCGGATATACTCAGCCGCAGGCAATGGCGATCGTCTCGATAGCTTCAGTTATTTCAATTGCCGGCAGTTTGATCACCGGCTTCATGGATACAAAGATCGGAGTGAAATTTGCCTCAGTCATCAGCGCAATCTGGATTACAGTGGCTTTCTTGAGCCTGCTTGCGGTGCCGGGGAAATTCGGGTTTTGGGTTTGCCTTTCGATGGCAATGATGACAATGGGCGCCGTAGCGAATCTGCTTGCCTCGCTGATTGCAAGCTGTTTCGGCCGCGACAGTTTTACGCAGCTTTTCAGAATCATCTTCACCGGCGTTTATATCATCCGCAGCCTGGTATTCCTGATTTTAGGCGGAGGACGCGCCGCGCTTGGTTCCTATAGGGCTGTTTATATCGTCTTCGGAGTGCTTTCGGCGATTGCCGCTTCGTTACTGTTCTTTATCAAAGATAAAGTTGTTCAGCAACCGAAAACCAGGTCTGAAGAAGTATCTTATGCTGATTCCAAATCAATTTGACTTTCATGTGCATAAGACCTGAATGTTTTCAAAGAATCACATAAGTAATGTTTAAATTAAACAATCTTATTTATAAGCGCCGGCAGCTGACGCACATCGGCTGCCGGCCTGTTACAGAAGTAAATGGTATACATAACCGGTATTTTTACTTATATAAGTTTCAGCAGCTGAGATGGGAGTCACTATATGGTTTATAAAAATTTCGCCGAACTGACAATGGCAGTAAAAAACTTTCCGTCCGCAAAGCGAATGGCAGTAGCAGCAGCCGAAGATAGAAGTACGCTTGAGGCTGTCATGCGCGCGCAGAAAGAGGAGATTGCCAGTCCGATCCTGATCGGCTGCAAAGACAGAATCCTCGGAATTCTCACAGACATGGGAACAAGCATCCCTGAAAACGATATTATTGACGAACCCGATTCTGAAAATGCCGCCAAACGCGCTGTCAGTCTCTATAACGAGGGAAAAGCAGACTTCCTGATGAAGGGAAAACTGGATTCAGCTGTCCTTCTGAGAGCGGTCGCCAACAAAGAAACCGGACTTGGGAAAGGCGGTGTAATGTCCAGTTTTATGCTTTTTGAGGTGCCGAATTACCATAAACTCATTTCGGTGGTGGACGGAGGTATGGTGGCATATCCCACTTTGGAGCAAAAGAAAGCGATTATTGAAAACACAGTCGGCGCATTGCGGGATTTGGGCTACGTTTGCCCGAAGGCAGCCGTGCTGGCCTGTGTGGAAAAGGTCAATCCCAAAATGCCGGAAACAGTTGAAGCGGATGCGCTCGCACAGATGAACCGGCGAGGCGAAATAAAGAACTGTATTGTTGAAGGGCCTCTTTCCTACGATTGTGCGATGAGCAGGGAAATAGCCGAGTATAAGGGGCTTGAGAGCAAGATAGCCGGCGATGTGGACATATTGGCTGCGCCTGATATTCATACCGCAAATATAATGGGCAAAGTGATGACTGTAACAGCCAAGGGTAAAATGGCAGGATACATTGTCGGCGCCAAATGCCCGATCGTTCTGGCTTCCAGGTGGACATCCGCTGAAGAGAAATACTTATCAATTGTTATATCCGCAGCTTCAATGATAAGAGAGAAGAGAAATGAATAAGTTATTGATTATAAACCCCGGCTCAACGTCAACAAAAATCGCAGTCTATGAAGATGAACACCCGGTTTTTGTGGAAAGCATATCTCATAGCCCGGATGAAATAGGTAATTTCAAAGCAATAACGGACCAGTATGAATTCAGAAAAGGGGTCATATTCGGTACCCTTGACCAAAAAGGTATTCCTGTTAATACGTTTACGGGAGTCATAGCCAGGGGCGGGATGCTTCCGCCTATTGAAGCAGGCGCGTATGAGATCAACGAGGATATGGTCTGGATGCTTCTTAATAAGCCTGTGTATCAGCATGCCTCAAACCTTGCGGCAATCATAGCGCATGCAATCGCAAAGGAACAGAATATTCCTGCCTATATTTATGATGGTGTGACCGTGGATGAAATGGAACCCATATTAAAACTGACAGGGCTGCCTGAATGCAGGCGTAAAAGTTATGCCCATAATCTGAATCTGCGCGCTGCGGCAATGCGTTACGTAAAAGAGCACGGAAAAAGCTATGAAGACTGTAAGCTGATTGTAGTGCATCTTGGCGGCGGCGTATCAGTCAGCCTGCATATCAATGGGAAGATCGCGGACGTTATCAGCGATGAAGACGGCACCTTCACACCTGAAAGGTCCGGCGGACTTCCGGTTTATCAGGTCGCTGAGCTGATGGAGTCCGGCAAATACGACGCAAAGACTTTTATACATAAGCTGAAAAACAAGTCGGGTCTTTTTGCCCATCTCGGTGTGAACGATTGCCGAAAAGCAGAACAAATGATCGACGACGGAGATACAAGAGCTAAATTGGTATATGAGGCAATGGCGCTCAATACGGCGAAGGATATCGGGGCAGAAGCCGCGGTTGCCGGCGGTGATGCTGAAGCGATAATACTAACAGGCGGGATTGCGCATTCCAGAATGTTTACGCAGATGATCAGAGAACATGTGGAATTTATCGCGCCTGTCGTTGTCTATCCGGGAGAAAACGAGATGGAGTCCCTGGCGCTTGGCGGGCTTCGTGTCATGCGGGGGGAAGAAAGCGCTAAGGTGTTTAAATTACCCGAAGAATGTAAAATTTCATGAATAATAAAAAATCCCCTGAATAATAAAAAATTCGCCTAAGAAGCTACGATTCTTCCGACATGGTTTCAGCAGTTAAATCGTTGAACGTTAGATGCAGGCTCTGTGCTATATCATTTGCAAGTCTGTCAAATGATTTTGATGAATCCGCGCGCCAAATAAGTACGATTGGGCATGTACTCCCTTCCATCGGATAGATTTTAAGGTCTTCTCTGTCCGAAAAACACATTTGGCCGAGAGAAAAGGTTAAGCCTTTATTCATGATAACTTCCGCGATACAAGAGTCTAAATTCTCCAAATACTTAATTGAAGGCTCAAAGTGATATTTATTGCACTGACTTAACAATACCGTTTCAAGAGTTTCTTTCCCGTGCGCAGGCAAAAAAATAGTATATTTCTCAATGTCTTTCCATACGAGGGTCGCCTTCTTGCTGAGCGG
>JAKJCD010000123.1:0-303 GCA_022706625.1 Bacillota bacterium
TTTTGAAATGAAATTCACCGAATTTCCCGGAACGGACCATTGGATTTTTGCTGAAGATTTGGATGGGACAGGTAATGGCGGATTGTACGCAACTGATTCTATCAAAGTGGATTGGTCACAAATGAAAAAGGTTAAAAAAGGTGAAGGAAACTGGTATGACGGAGTTTTCTTAAAGTCAGATGTTAACTTTATACTGACTCCGGATAATCAATTTGGTCCTATGTACGGCGTTATGTCGGCGGAGTATAAAGAGATAGATCAGAAAAATAAAGAATAGCCCTAATAGAACTAGCCATGAAAAAA
>JAKJCD010000123.1:313-5510 GCA_022706625.1 Bacillota bacterium
CGATTAAAACCTACGGGAAAATATTAACCATCTTCTTTACTCTAGTAGGGATGCTGACCGGATGTGACTGGTTTAGAACATCATATGAGTATGGCACCCCGTCTGCAGATTATATTATCAAAGGGAAAGTGACGGACAAACAATCGAAAAAGCCTATTAAAAATATCGCTGTCATCAGAAAAGCCTACTCTTCACCCTATGGGAACGACACGGTAAGGACAGATTTTCGCGGTGACTATGAATTAAAATATCGTCATTACGGAGGTGAAGATCTGATTGTTGTCGAAGATTTGGATGGATTTGAAAATGGCGGATTGTTTGTTTCGGATTCAATTAAAGTAGATTGGAAGCAAATGAAAAAGATAAAAAAAGGTGATGGAAGGTGGTATGACGGAGTTTTTCTCAGGGCTGACACCAACTTTGAAATGGAACATGAAACTCTGGCTATGTATGGTACGCCGGCGGCAACATATAAGGAAATGAAAGAAGAAGAGTAGCAAAACAGATGTAAAAATGAAATTAAGGACCAAAATCCTGTTGAACTTATATCGCGAACACAGAAAAACGCAGGCAAAACTGCACGAACTGACCTATTTCTTTTGGGAATGCACTCTGCGTTGCAACTTCAACTGTATTCACTGCGGAAGTGATTGTACACGCGAATCAGTTACCCCTGATATGCCCAAAGAGGACTTTCTGAAAGTGCTTAAAGATATCCATCCGCATGTAAATCCCAATAAGACAATGATTGTGCTTACCGGCGGCGAACCTTTGATGCGAAATGATTTGGAAGAGTGCGGTAGAGCGATGTATAATATGGGTTATCCGTGGGGATTTGTAACCAACGGATGGGGGCTTTCGCAAGAGAGATTGGATAAACTGCTGCGCGCCGGATTGCGCTCTGTTACTGTGAGCCTCGATGGATATACTGAAGAGTCGCACGAGTGGTTCCGCGGCAAAAAAGGCTCTTGGAGTCGTGCTGTGGATGCAATAAGACGGGTGGCCTCAACCCCTGATTTGGTTTATGACGTGGTTACATGTGTCAATAAAAAATCATTGCCAGACCTGCATAAGCTCAAGGAGTTGCTTATTTCGCTCGGTGTTACCCATTGGCGACTTTTTACCGTTTTTCCGAAAGGAAGAGCAAAAGATAATCCGCTGCTCAAACTCTCCACAGAGGAGTTCGTTCAGATGATGGATTTTATAAAGGAGACTAGAAAAGAGGGAATAATACGCGCCTCCTACGGCTGCGAAGGCTATTTGGCAGATTATGAAATGCAGGTGCGCGATGCTCCTTTCTTCTGTCAGGCGGGCATTCACATCGGCTCGGTTCTGGCAAATGGCTATATCAGCGCTTGCCCCAGCTTACGTGGAGACTACATTCAGGGAAATATTTACAAAGATGATTTCTGGACAGTCTGGAATACCAAATACCAGATAATGCGCGACCGTTCCTGGACAAAAACGGGAAAATGCGCCACATGCAAATCCTACAAATATTGCGAGGGAAACGGCCTGCACCTACGAGACGAGCAAACCGGAGAATTGCTGCACTGCCATTTGGAGATGATGGGAAGGGCAATTAGCAATTAATAGCTTGCCTAAATGCTGATGACCAACGGCAAACTAAACACTCGGAACTCATGAACAAATTCGCCCTGATCTTTATATTTCTCTTTTTTAGTCTGTTTTCCTATGGGCAACAGCCACAAACGGAGAACTATCACTTAAATGGTCAGAACTCAAAAGTCCTGCTCGATCTGATTGTAGGAGCAAATATTGACCTGATTAGTCCAGGCTCATCTCCTGGGTCTAAGTTATTTGAATACAAGCCAAGAATTGTCCCTTTGGCCGGATTTCGGTTTACCTATCTGTTTGCAGAAAATTTCGGAGGATATGCCAGGTTTCATGCAAATCTGTATGCTACTCAAAAGTCGGAGTACGCCCCTTACGGTATTACGGATATTATAACAGACATAATAAAAAAATTAGTGGATGTTCATCTCCCAATAGTTACGAAAATACATCCGGCTTTGGATGTTGGAATAATCTATCGGTTTGAACAAAACAGATGGAGCATCCATCCCGGTATAGGAATTGGATATATGACATATCTGCCTTACAAGGAATCTTCAAAAAGTTTTAAGGAAGATGGTTTCAGATATGATGTCTCATATAAGCAGCACGCGTCATCCATATTCTTCAATTTTGGTTTATCAACCCGATATCTTATTTCCAGCAGCGGTGCACTGTTTCTGGATATAAATTTCCAGCAACCTATACAAAAATCCTTTGCGGAACTGGTAGTCCATAGAGATCAAAAGGAACACGAAAGAAAGTTGTACGAAACATCAACTGCAGGCAGAAATTTAAACATCAGTCTCGGTTATGGATTTTTATTCTGAATTGAGACCTTTTACACTTAACTGACAGTAAGTGAGTTTTTTTTTGTAATTTTGCTTTTCCTATTTTAGGAAGTGTCGTTTTTTAACACATTATAATTACACGATTCACTTGACATACGATTTTGTTTGAGATATTTATATCCATTTTTGCGAATATATTTTTGATGAAAAGAAAAAGCTTCATATCGGTTCTTGCGTTTATTGCCCTAATGTTGTCAGGACAAGTCATGGCACAGGAACATCATGTTGACAGCCGTCTCGAGTCAGCGCTTGACCTTTACAGAAAGGGGGCTTTTTATTCGGCTGAACAGATGTTTAACCTTGTTACGCCCGATCCGGATAGCGATATTTCCATTTTTGCAATTCAGGTCGAAGCCTATAAGACGATGTGCGCAATTCGTCTTGACAGGTCTAACATTGCCGGTCTGGTCAAGAATTTTGAGGACAGATACCCCAATGCTCCTGAGCTTCAGATGGTAAAGTTCGCACTTGCATCGCGTCTTTTCGATAGAGAGGAGTATGCTGCTGCGCTTGTCATCTATGATTCCATAAAAAAACCTTTCCTATATGCGGAGGAGCAGATCGAATATGACTTCAAAAGTGCATACTGCTATATCAGGGCCGGAAATACTGATGTGGCTGCAGAGAGACTTACCGCAATTATCGAGGGAGATTTCAGTCCTTTTTCAGTCCCCAGTCAGTATTATTTGGGTTATGTACGTTATTTGGAAAAAGATTTTGCTGCGGCTTTGCCGCTTTTCCGCAAAGCGGAGAAAGATCCCCGATTTTCAGTGCTGGCTTCATATTATACCGTTGAATCTGAGTTCATGCTCGGCAATTACCGGTATGTAATTGACCGTGGACCGGCCATTTTCAGCATGCTTGATCGCGATTTGCAGGTCAATCTGGCAAGGATAGTTTCTGAGGCCTATTTTTCGATGGGACAGCCGACACTGGCAGCCCAGTACTTCGATATGTTCACCACTTCCGGAGGCAATCTCACACGCAAGGACCATTATTATTCCGGTCTTCTTTCATATACACTCCAGTCATTTAAGCAGGCCATAGAGTCTTTCAGCAATGTTGTCGGCAATGAGGATGCACTCGGTCAGAGCGCTTATTACTACAGCGCAAACAGCCATCTCCGCCAGCACAACAAAATTGCTGCGATGGAGGCCTTTAAAGCTGCATCTGAAACTGATTTTGATTCCATTATAAAAGAAGATGCTCTTTTCAATCATGCCAAACTCTCCTTTGATGTAAACGGCGATATTTCAGGTTTCGAAAATTACATGGAGCTTTATCCGGAAAGCGGAAAAGATGATATCATCAACAGTTACATTGCAGCGGCATACCTTCTGAGCAACGATTACAATTCTGCAGTAACTGCCCTTACGAAGATCCGAAAACTTTCAGACGAATCCTCTGCCAATCTGCAGAAAGCGGCATTCTTCAGGGCGATGCAATTAATCGAAAACAGGGGTTACAGATCAGCAGTGCCGATGCTTGAACTCTCAATAGAGAATGGGAGACACGATCCTCGCCTCGAGGCACTTGCCAATTATTGGCTGGCGGAATCTCATTTCCGTAACGGGAGATATCGTCAGGCTACAGAAATAAATCTTCGCCTGATTGAAAATCCCTATTTCATCGATTCGGAGCAATACGACACGGCAATTTACAACCTTGCATACAGTTATTTCATGTGGGGTAAATTTGCGAGTGCCCAGAATTGGTTTTCCAAGTATCTTGCTACAAGTGGTCGCAAGCAGTTTGAAAGGGATGCACGGATACGCTTGGCGGACTCCTATTTTATGCAGAACAACTACACTGATGCAGCCGCTACTTATGAGCGGGTCTTCAACAGATATCCCACTTCAAGTGACCTCTATCCTGCATATCAGAGCGCTATTTCCTACGGACTCCTTGGAAATGATACCAGAAAGATATCCATACTCAGACAGGCTCTTAAAGTCAATCGCAATGCGGAACTTTACTCTCAGTCTCTTTTCGAACTTGGACGCACTTTAGTGCAGCGCGGGGCTGATGATGACGCGGCGGATTGTTTTCACACCCTTATAGGATATGACGCTGATAGTATCTTTTTCACCAAATCGATGCTTGAACTGGCGATGATCAACGCCAACAATGGTAAATACACCAAAGCAATCGAATACTATAAGAACATTATTGAGGGTATGCCGCTCTCTCCTGAGGTTCCCAATGCGATATCGGGCATGGAAAGTGTCTACCAGACCATCAACAAGCCTGAAGAGTATTTTGCATACCTGGAAACTATCGGAATGTCTGACGTAAAGAGTGCTGATGAAAAGGAACTTATGCTCTTTAATGCTGCCGAACAACGTTACCTTTCCGGCAATCATAATTCAGCCATCACATCGTTGCAGTCCTTCGTGAAAAATTATCCTTCAGGTTCGAAGACGGCGCAGGCATACTACTACCTTGCTGAGTCTCTCAAGGCTAAAGGGCGTAAAGAGGCAGCATCCGATGCTTATTTCCAGGTTATCAGACTGGGTGAGGGTCCCTTTGCCGAGGCTGCCACCCGCAATTATGCCGATATTTCATACGAACTCGAGCATTACTCCATGGCGGTCACCGCATACGAATCCCTTATTTATATCGCAAGTACCGAAAATATGAAAAACACCGGCTATGTAGGCCGTATGCGCTCATATTACAACAATAAGCAGTATGAAGAGGCCCTAGCAGACGCAAAAAGGGTGAGCGGAGTGGCCGAACTTCCCGATGAGATGCGCCGTGAGGCGGAATAT
>JAKJCD010000124.1 GCA_022706625.1 Bacillota bacterium
TCAAGTCTTCGTCATAGTACCAGCCTAAAAACACCGTATTCTGTTTATATGGTGTAGGTAAAGACGAAATCGCCGTTCCGGAAGGGTATGCTTTTCCGGCAGGCATTGTAGCCCCGGTCGCTGCGGCAGAAGTGTGGAAATCCACCTGATAATAGGTGGTATTACTGCCGTTATTGCCATTGCCGCCTCCGCCGCCGGAGGTATTGCCGCTCGTGACAGGAGGTTCTTCCTGTTTGCCCGGATCCGGTTTTACTCCTGTTTCCACAAACCATCTTTCCACAGTTTCATCGGTTCTGTAGCACAAAGCCGCCGCTTCGGACCGCTTGGCATTATTGCCCGGATTGAAGTTTCCTTTGTTGTCGCCGGCAAGTAAACCGCAGGCCCACAGCTTCAAAACCGCATCCTTGGCCCAGTCGGCTACTGTATCAATATCATTTGGGATGCTTGTCGTGCTTACCGCCGGATATGTGATATTATAGGCATCAAAAAAACGAACCAGCAGCGCTGCCATTTGCTCCCGGGTAACAAGGCCGTTTGGATCAAACCGGCCCTTACCTATTCCGGAGGTGATGCCTTTTTCCGTAGCCCATCTAACATAGGGCTCGTAATAACTTCCGGCAACCACATCTGTAAACTCCGAATCTTTATCGTATTCACCTGAGTCTATTTCCGCTATCCGTCCCAAAACGGTTACGAACATGGCTCTGGTCATGGTCCCGTCAGGAGAAAAAGCCGTATCGCTTGTTCCCATGAACAGGCCGTTTCTTAAGGCGTACATAACGCTGTCATAGTACCAATCTTTCTTTGATACATCCGTGAAAGGATTGGCTGCCTCTTGCTGCGGCTGCTCCGGCGCCTCGGGCTCTTTTGCAAATGCCTGCCCCGGCACCATTGCAACCACCATGCAGAATACAAGAAGCATGCTGATAATCCGTTTTTTCATAGTTTTTTTATCTCCTCTTTATCAGTGTGGTTAGACAGTTAAAAATTCCTCTTGTCTTTTTCTAAATATTCTTTTTGACGATAGCCCAATAGCTCCGCCGCCAGGAAGGTGGGGAACTTACGGATCGCGCGGTTAAGTTTCGCAACGCTGTCGTTGTAAATCAAGCGGCTGGTAACCATCATGCTTTCAAAAGTTTCAATTGCACCCATAGTATGAGCATATTTTTGATCAGCTTTGGACTCGGGGTATTTCTCTAAAACAATGGTGATCCTTTCCAAAATCTCAGAAATGACGGTTTCCTGCCGGAGGACATCCTCCGGTATGGATTTTGCCGCGACAACAATTCTTTTAGAGTTGATTAACTCGATCAATGACTCGCTCTCATCCATGTCAAAATCCTTTACCAAATCCAAGAGGACATTCAAGGCATCGTAGATGCCCGATAGCTGAACCCCGATCTGGTTCATGGCATTGCAGGTGTTTTCATCCAGCAACGTCAATTTGCGCTGCACAGAAATAACTCCGGTGAAAAATGCTCCGACGATTACGATTACTGCAATCAACGTTGGTTGCATAATGACTCTCCTGTCTAAAATCTGTTAAGCAGACAAGCGATAAGTACTACCACAAATGAAATTTAGCAAAAAAAAACCTTAAAAACCGCCTTATTCACGAAACATGTTTTTTTCTGCATGAAACATAATGCCGAATATCCGGTCATTATGTTAGAATAGTGGTAATAAACGGATAAATGCGGAAAAAGGTGGGATACTTGTGATACAGATCGCAATCTGCGATGACAATATAGAAGAATTGTCAAACATGATACGGCTTATCGATCAATACAAATCATCAAAGCACTTAAACTGCCAGTATGCGGCTTTTCAGAACGGGTTTGAGCTTATTTCGGCCTTAGAAAAGGGTAAGCGGTTCAGCATATATTGCCTTGATATTATTATGCCCTCCTATACGGGTATTGCTGTCGCAAAAGAAATACGAGGCTTTGATAAAAACGCACCGATCCTTTTTTTTACATCATCAACGGAATTCGCTTTTGAAAGCTATTCCGTGAAAGCGATCAATTATGTATTAAAGCCCATATCAAAAGAAAAATTGTTCTTCACTTTAGACGAGGTGCTGGAGCTGATAAAAACAGATGAGTATGAAGACTCCATCATTGTGAAAAGCCGCGAAGGGATACAAAAAATATTGATTTCTAATTTAGTCTTTGCCGAGACTATAGGCAGAAGCGTTTTCTACCACATGCTGTCCGGCAAGGTCATAGAATGCACCGAATCCTTTAATGCTGTCTGTGATAGCCTGCTTAAGTATGATTGCTTTGTAAAGACCCATCGATCATTTATTGTCAATATGCAATATGTGGATATAATTGAGAATCATCAGCTGACTTTGCAGACTCTTTCTAAGATCCCCATTGCCCAGGGGAAAGGGCGGGAAATCAAACAGCGCTATCTGGCTTTTCAAATGGAGGGACAATAGATGCATAGTTTAATTATGATTAATTTTGCATTCGTGCTTTTCTTCGGAATTGCATTGACCCTTTCCTTTGCTGGTATCGAATCGCAAAAAAGCATCAGACACTATGCCGCAATATATCTTGCTTTCGGGATCATCCAAATATCAGTATATATTTTTCTTGGACCCGATTTTCTATTTAAATCATATCCGTTTTTTACCCACCTGCCGCTATACCTGCTGCTGAGATACTACTATAAGAAAAACCCCTATATTGCGGGGATCTCCGTCCTCTCTGCCTATCTGTTCTGCACACCCAGGAAGTGGATCGGCACAGCTGTCTCGTTTTTTTGGAACTATGACTCAGGAGTTTCCTATATCGTTCAGATCCTGATCACCATACCTCTGTTAGCTGTAATTATTAAATTTATTTCTCCCTATGTAGCAAGGTTGAACTATGAAAGCAATAAAATATTGAGACTTTTTATTTCTGTACCGCTCATATATTATTTAATTGAATATACTCTGACGGTCTATACCAAATTGCTGTATGAAGGCGGAGATGCCGTCGTCGAATTCATGGATGTTGCCGTAGTGATTGTTTACTTTATCTTTTCGGTGATCTATCTCAAAACTCTCTACGAAAAAAAGGAAGTCGAAGTGGAACAAGCCTTGTTTAAGGTTTTATCCGACCAATCCAAGGCAGAGATAGAAACCCTTCGAAAATCCCAGGAGCAGGCCGCTATTTATCGCCATGATTTAAGACATCACATGAATTACCTTAATGGCTGCATTTCCGAAAACAATTTAAAGGGTGCGCTTTCGTACATTTCAGAAGTCTGTAAAGAAATCGACAGTGCCAATGTGATAAGATATTCGGAAAATGAGTCTGTGAACCTGATCCTTTCCGCCTATGTAGCAAAAGCGGAAGAAAAAAAGATAAGCTGCGAAATCAGCATCTCTGCCGGAGATTTCAGAAAGCTTGCAGTGCCGGATTTGTGCAGCCTTTTGTCAAATGCTTTGGAAAATGCCATCAATGCCTGCAAAGATATAACCGGTAACGATAAACGCTTCATTAAGCTTCATATATATTCAAAAAATAATAAGCTTTGCATCGACATTCGCAACAGTTGCCGGACTGAGCCGGAATTCAAGCACGGGCTCCCTGTATCTAAAGAGCAGGGCCATGGTTTCGGTACAAAAAGCATGGCTCATGTTGCTGAGAAATATAACGGTGTGTATCAGTTTTCTGCAGTGGATGGAGTTTTTATTTTCCAGGCAGCAATATGAACAGTGGGTGGCACTACCCCTGCCACCTTACTTCAGCACTTTGCTGTAATAATCATATTCCAAAATTTTAGCCGAATACTCAAATGCTTTATTTACCCGCCGGAGAGTATTTTTTGCATACTCGCTTCCGGTAGAAACCCCGGGGTTCGGGATAAAGTTGTTTTGCTTCGCATCATATCTTCCAAGGTCGGAGATCCAGCTGCGGTCATTGAATTCCACAAGCCCCGGTGCAGTGGAAAGGATGTCCTGCCCCGCTAAAAGCCTGGAATCATAACTTATACCCATGAGATTTGCTAAGGTAGGCATCACATCCAGGCTGGAACATACCTTATCGATCTCCACAGGCTCCTCCATGCTGCCGCTCCAGATGATCAGCGTGCTCTTGAACTTCTCGAACTTCTTTTCCAGCTCATGGCCTGCCAGTTCATCCATCTCCTCATCGGTAAGCCCGTAAGGATAATGATCCCCCGAAATCACGATCACGGTGTTTTCCAGCTCTCCTGCGGCTGTGAGCTGTTCGATCAGATAGGAAACAGCCAGCTCCAGCTCTATGTTGCATGATAGATATGCCAGACAGGCTTCCGAGTAAGGGAGCTGCTCCACCTTGCTCTTATGCTTCTTAGCCATATAATTGCCATAGAAGGTGTAGTTCAGATGACCGCTTACCGTCATGTAGTAAGTATGGAAGGGTACATTCATCAGATCTCCCGGCAGGGTGAGCTGCATCATCTCAAGATCGGATTCCGGCCAGGTTTCCGTCACCTTCAGCCCGTTTCCCAATCCCTTGTAATCATAGCCCAGATTTGGATGGGATTCATTTCGGCTGTAGTAGCTGTAGTAATGATTATGGTAAGCCTTGCAGGTATAGCCCAGTGGTCTCAGCAGGTTTCCGAATCCATAGGGCATGTAGTTTTTAGCGGAACGCTTAAAGCTCCAAACCCCTGATTTCGGAATAAGCCCCGTCATGGTAACATATTCGCCGTCGCTGGTTGAAACGCTCCAGACCGGATTATAGAAATTGTTGAAAACGAAGCCTTCTTCAGCCAGTTTGATCAATGTTGGCGTGGTAGTATCATTCAGCGCCAGGGTGGAAAACCCTTCCGCCACAAACCAGATGAGATTTTTGCCCTTGAAAAGTCCCGTATATTCGTTTTGTCTTGTCGGAGCCAACCTGCTGAAATACTCGTGCATATCCTTTACGACTTCGTTCGTCTCCGCAGCCGCAAGAGCATCAAAATCGATTTCAACGGTATTGCAGCCATATTCTATCTCTTCAGGCTCCTCGGGTTCCTCTTCAGGCGGAGGATCCTTCCCGGCGCCTTCCGCCCTGCCGAAGATCAAATATTTTGTGTCAAGACGCAATGTCGTCACTACGCCGAAATTAGAAACTGAAAGGTTAGGTACAAAAGCCTCCCGATAAAGATAGCGCACGGGCATGATGCCGGAATTGTTATTAAGGATCAAAATGAATGCGACAAGATAGCTTACGATCATTCCGAAGCCCAGTACGTACAGCTCATCTTTGGGCCGCCGTTCAATTGGGACCAATCGCCTTCGCATTAATATAAATACCGCTAAAGGCAGCAACAAGAGCAGAATATATATTATGCTGTTTTTTATACCGGCAAACGTTGCCGTCCAGAACTTCGCTATGGCATCGGTCCCCGCGAAAAGAGAGTATAAGGTGCCGAAGGTCTGAAAGACGTTGAAATAGATAATTTGTGCAATGATCAGCAGGGTGATCAAAGACAGCAGACTCGCAGCCAGGATCATGT
>JAKJCD010000125.1 GCA_022706625.1 Bacillota bacterium
TGGTGAGTAGGGCTTGATGTCCTCCGTAATCAGCATCATCGTGATAAATCGAGCATCGGACTTGTCCGTTTTAGTCTTTCTAAGGCTTTGACCTTTTCTGAAAAGATTAGTGCTCAGTGGGTTTAAAACCACAGGATTGAGATTCTTAGCGAGAAGGAAATCAATCAGGTTGTTGCTGTAGTGACCGGTGGCCTCAAGTCCTATTCGTATGTTTTGAGAAGAAGGGTTTGGTTCAAAGGAACGTATTGTTTCGTAGAGTTCGAGAAATCCGATCTTTGAATTTTGGATTGTAAATGCATCACGCAGTATTTCGCCATCCGAATTTGTGATGAAACAATCATGCTTGCTCTTTGCCACATCAATGCCAACATAAATCATAATGGTCTCCTTTCAAGTTGTTGTGACGCCATGTTTCCACAGACCTGTTTGCTGAATGTAGCCTTGTTCCATATAAAACGTCATGCGTTATCTAACTAATCAACAAATAAGCAAACGGCTGTGGTTAGAGCCTCCAAGAAAATAGTCTAAGCTATAGGTGATAGAACTAATCCACAGCGTCCATTCACATTATAGTTTAACACAAGAAATTGTGTAGAAAGGAAAACGTATAATGTAATTTCATTATACAAGGGTGATGTAATGAATATACAACGCTTATTTGAACGCATTATGAGCTTTTTGACCTGGACAGCGGCATTGATGAGCATAGGTACACTAATCTATCTCGTCGGTTTCATCCTTGTCAAAGGGATTCCTTATATAAAGCCGTCGCTCTTTTCATTTACCTACAACAGTGAAAATGTGTCGCTTATGCCTGCCCTGATATCCACTGTGATGATGACGCTGCTCTCCCTCCTGATTGCGGTGCCCCTTGGTGTTTTTGCCGCCATATATCTTACGGAATATGCCGGGCGAGGCAATAATGCCGTATCCGTCATCCGCATTACAGCAGAAACCCTTTCCGGCATTCCGTCCATAGTATATGGTCTTTTCGGGCTTCTGTTTTTCGTCACCTATCTGGGATGGGGCTTTTCATTGCTTGCAGGAGCGTTTACCCTCGCCATCATGATTTTGCCTCTGATCATGCGCTCCAGCGAAGAAGCGCTCAAGGCTGTGCCGGATATCTACCGGGAAGGCGCCTTTGGCCTTGGCGCAGGAAAGCTGCGTACAGTTTTTAAAATTGTTTTGCCATCGGCTATGCCGGGTATCTTTGCCGGGATCATCCTTGCTATCGGGCGGATTACAGGCGAAACTGCCGCACTTATCTATACAGCCGGAACGGTGGCTCAGATACCGGAGAATCCAATGATGTCGGCGCGGACTCTGTCGGTTCATATGTACGCACTGTCCGGCGAGGGGCTGCATACCAACGAGGGCTACGCCACAGCTGTAGTGCTTTTGCTGGTGGTCGTGCTTATAAATACACTATCGGCTAAAATAGCAAGAAGGATTGGAGTGAGCGCATGAACTGCTTTACGATAGAAAACCTCGATTTATATTACGGTGCTTTTCAGGCGTTGAAAAGCATAAACCTTGCGATAGAAGAAGGAAGCATCACGGCGTTGATCGGCCCGTCCGGATGCGGCAAATCCACATTGCTTAAAACCCTCAACCGCATGAACGATTTAGTGGAAGGCTGTAAAATAGCCGGTAAGGTAAAACTTTTCGGTGAGGATATCTACGGCGGAATGGATATTAACCTGCTGCGCAAACGCGTTGGGATGGTATTTCAAAAGCCAAACCCTTTTCCTATGAGCGTATACGACAACATCGCCTTCGGCCCGCGTACACATGGCATAAGGTCGAGGTACGCCCTTGATGAAATCGTAGAAGGATCCTTGCGAGGCGCAGCAATTTGGGACGAAGTAAAGGACCGGCTTAAAAAATCAGCTCTGGGATTTTCAGGCGGCCAGCAGCAGAGGCTTTGCATTGCCAGGGCGCTGGCTGTATCGCCGGAGGTGCTTTTGATGGACGAGCCCACAAGTGCTTTGGATCCTATTTCGACCGGAAAGATAGAAGAACTGATGCTGACTTTGAAAAAAGATTATAGTATAATAATCGTAACGCATAATATGCAGCAAGCCGCCAGAATCAGCGATAAAACGGCCTTCTTTCTTAACGGCGAAGCCATTGAATACAATGACACAGAGACTATATTCTCCATGCCGCAGGATAAGCGGACGGAGGACTACATTACAGGGAGGTTTGGATGATGAGAAGCCGCTTTGACGAACAGCTATCCTCTTTGAACAACAGCCTCATCGAAATGGGCGCCATGATAGAGAATGCCATCTCAAAGGCGACGAAAGCGCTTGTTGAGCAGGATGTTGCCCTTGCCGCCGAGGTGATGAACAGCGATAATATCATCGATGAAAAAGAAAAAGACATTGAGAGTCAATGCATGAAGCTGCTTTTAAGCCAGCAGCCTGTTGCCCGGGATCTGAGACAGATATCCACGGCGTTGAAGTTGATAACCGATATGGAACGAATTGGTGATCAGGCGGCGGATATATCCGAAATATGCGTCTATCTGGCGGACCAGGTTTATATTAAAAAACTTGAGCACATTCCCCAAATGGCAAATGCCACCATCAAAATGGTTACTGACAGCATAGACGCTTATGTCAGGAAGGATCTGGATCTTGCCGAAGCTGTCATCGAGTATGACGATGTTGTGGACGAGCTCTATGTGCAGATCAAGCAAGACTTGATCGCACTTGTTCACGAGGATGCGGAAAACGGGGAGCAGGCCTTCGACCTGATGCAGATTGCAAAGTATTACGAGCGCATAGGAGACCATGCGACAAATATTGCCGAATGGGTAATCTATACCATCACAGGAAAGCACATCGATAAGCAGGTTTGCAGGAGGCAGTGCAGTGAATAATATCTTCGTGGTTGAAGACGACGACAGCATTCGTGAAATGGTGATGTATGCCCTTGGTACGGCAGGATTTGAAACCTGCGGATTTTCTCATGGGGACGATATGTTTTCAGCTGCGGAAAGCGGCCTTCCGGCCCTTATCCTTCTGGATATCATGCTGCCCGGAAACGACGGCATCAGTATATTGAAAAAAATACGCCAAATGGATAAATACAAGCGGATTCCCGTCATTATGCTCACAGCCAGAAGCGGCGAATTGGACCGCATCAAAGGCTTGGATCTGGGGGCGGATGATTATATAACAAAACCCTTTTCAGTCATGGAGGTGATATCCCGGGTGAAAGCTGTGCTGCGCAGAACAGCACCGGACACAGAACCTTCTGAGGAGCTTGTGGCCGGCGCTGTCGTACTTAGTAAGGGAAAACGCACAGTAAGAACTGGCAGCGGTGAGATTCCGCTCACCTTCAAGGAGTTTGAATTGCTGCAATACCTGATGATAAATAAAGGCATGGTTCTGAGCCGTGACAGGCTAATTGAACAAGTTTGGGGCTTTGACTACAACGGCGAAAGCCGTACAGTGGATATGCATATCAAATCCTTGCGTCAAAAACTTGGCGAGGCCGGAGAGATAATAATAACAGTGCGTAATGTCGGTTATAAAATAGGAGGATAGATATTTGAAAAAAGCAATATTCAGGCAGATGACACTGCTTGCTTCCCTGGGTATCATTCTTGCGTCCGCCGTGCTGTGCGGCATTTTTTATAACCAGCTGACGGAGCAGATGCGCATCGATATGCGAGGACGTACGCAAATATTCATTAACGATGATTATAAAAGCGCCATTGACAATTTAAGCCTCGTCAATCCGGAGGAGGAGATGCGCATTACAATTGTTTCGCCCGGAGGAACTGTTTTATTTGACAACATGGTGGAGCCTCGTGATTGGGAGAATCACCTTGGCCGGGAAGAAATTGAAGAAGCTCTTTCATCGGGCGAGGGAGAAAGCTGCCGTTTTTCAAGCACTCTGGATACGAAAACCTACTATTATGCTGTACGATTGGCAGATGGCTCCGTTCTAAGAACAGCTAAGACGATAAATAGTATGTGGCGTGTTTTTGCCGGCATTTTACCCGTAACCGGCGCTGTTATTTTGCTGTGCATAGCTGTCGCATATCTTGCCTCGGGCCGGCTTGCAAAAAGAGTTGTGGAGCCTATCGGCCAGGTGGACCTGTCCGGCGAGCCAGATGTGCCATACGATGAACTGGCTCCTTTTGCGAAGGAGATTGCCGATCAGCGAAAGCAGATAAGGCAGGGCAGCCAAAAGCTAAGAGAAAGCATCGGCACGATCAATGCCATCATGGACAATATGGCAGAGGGCGTTGTACTGTTTGACCGGCGGGGAACAATTTTATCGCTGAACAAAAGTGCGGCAAGGATCTTTGATGCCGAAAGGCCGATGGAAGGGAGCAGCCCCTTGGAGCTGCTGCGCGATCTGGATTTTAATAAACAGTTAAAACGGGCGCTGGAAGGCCGCAGGGGAGAGATGGCTTTCCATAAAGCGGATAGGGAATACCGGGTGATTATCAGCCCCGCAGAGGAAACAGGGGTGGTGGTATTCTTTCTCGACATCACCGAAAGATCGGAAGCCGAAAGATTGCGCAGGGAGTTTTCCGCAAATGTTTCCCATGAACTCAAAACTCCGTTGACCAGTATATATGGAAATGCTGAAATGCTAAAATCAGGTGTTGTCAAGGATGATGACAAGCTGCTGTTTTACGGTAAAATCCTCGACGAAGCTTCGAGACTGATCGACTTGGTTGAAGATATCATGATGCTTTCGGAGTTGGACGAAGGCAAAACGCAGCAGGCGCATGATAGGGTCAACCTCTTTGATGTAGCATATGAGTGCATGGACGCTCTTGCGCAAAAGGCTGAGAAGCATCATGTAACGGTAAAAGTCAAAGGCTCCGGCGTGATAACAGCCAATCGCGCCTTGATATACGAGATGTTTTACAACCTGATAGACAATGGTATTAAATATAACAAGCTCGGCGGCGATGTCGAGGTGGCGATTTCACAGAAGGAAGAGAAAACGACCATTATCGTATCCGATACCGGGATCGGAATATCCGCCGCAGACCGGGACAGAATTTTTGAGCGATTTTACCGCACCGACAAATCCCGCTCAAAAAAATCCGGCGGTACGGGTCTTGGCCTTGCAATTGTGAAGCATATTGTGATGGTACATGGCGGCAGTATACAAGTAACAAGCAATCAGGGTGAAGGAGTTCGATTTGAAATATCATTTTAATGGGTGCCGGGCACCAAATACACCTCAGAAATAGTTGCCCTGGGTTTTCGAAAGGCAACTACCGCCCGCTGGCAATATAGCTCAGGCGGGCGCTGCACACCGTGAATGTAAACCAAAACCCGGTCAAAGACAGATTGGGTTTACATTCGATCTCGATTTCAGTCACCGGA
>JAKJCD010000126.1 GCA_022706625.1 Bacillota bacterium
CGGGCATTTAAACGACGGCATACGAGCGGGCAGCCTGCTGCATAAGGCGAAGGAGTATGGGGCTGAGGCTGTAATCAGCGGTCATACCCACATATCGCAGGTCATCACGATGGACGGCATCTTGTTTTTTAACCCCGGCAGTATCTCCCGGCCGCGGGACCAGGACCTGCCCAGCTACGGCCTCCTGGAGATTGAAGAAGAGAGTATAGCGCCTTCTATCCGGCGCTTAACTTCTGCCGGGAAACCCCCGTCCTGAGCCTTCCTGGCCTGCGAAGCGAGGGCGAAGGGCAAACATTTTTATATTTCAGCTCCGGCTTCGATCAAAATGTTTTGACGGCGGGCGCTTTTTTGGTTATAATATTAGATGTCTCTATAAAGAAATGTTTTTAAGCGGGTGTAGCTCAATGGTAGAGCGTCGGCCTTCCAAGCCGATTACGAGGGTTCGATTCCCTTCACCCGCTCCATATTTGTCCCAGTAGCTCAGCCGGATAGAGCAACGGACTTCTAATCCGTAGGCCGGGGGTTCGAATCCCTCCTGGGACGCCAGTGAAAAGCCAGACACCGCAAGGGATTGCGGTGTTTTTGCGTTTTTGGGGAAAGGTGTTGCAGGAGGGGTCTGTCCCCTTCTTTCGAATAACGATACAGTTTCCATGTTTAACGGGGACAGACCCCGGTGTAACTCAAAAGGGGAACAAAAAGGGAACAGAAATTTACTTCAATTGGCTCCCCAGCCTGCCCCTAAATATCTCATCCACTTCCTTCTTTATGTTCACCTCAATTTCCCGTATCCTGTTCATGGTTCAAATATTATTCCACTCACAGGCTCAAAACGACAAAAGGATTTTCACACAATTTATCGAAATATTGGATAATGTGGAAATAACCAGCCAAGAGGGTGGCCGCAGTGAGGCGCCACAAATGTCGGAGAGAGATATTTATCTGGAGCGATTATCCAGAATAGATTGATAACAAAGGGTGAGGCTACCGTATGAAAAGAAACCAGGAATCCTTTAGAGGCTGCCTGATGGGCGGAGCTATTGGTGACGCCCTGGGCTGGCCTGTTGAGTTTGTTAAATATCGTGACATAATCCGCCGGTATGGTCCTGACGGAATTCAGGATTTGCAGCTGCAGTCACATGGCCGGGCAGAGATTACCGACGATACGCAAATGACTCTCTTTACCGCTGAGGGAATCTTGCGGGCAGAAACCAGAGGCAGGCAAAAAGGGATCTGCCATCCGCCGTCAGTTGTTTTCTTTGCTTATCAGCGGTGGCTGCTGACCCAGGGGTACTCAAGAATTAGCGATTACAAATGGATTTATGACGGCTGGCTTCTTGGTGTAAAAGATCTTCATGCCACAAGAGCGCCTGGCAGTTCATGCCTATCAGCCCTTACAAGCCAAAAACAAGGAACCATAAAAGAACCTATTAACAATAGCAAAGGCTGCGGGGGTGTCATGAGGGCTGCTCCGGCAGGGTTATTTTATCAAAAAGAAAACGCCTTCAATATGGCGGCTGAATTTGCCGCGCTGACACATGGACATCCATCAGGTTATTTACCGGCAGGCGCCCTTGCCTATATTATTGCTTCAATTATTGAAGGGCAGGATATTGAAACTGCAGTTAAAGATACAATTGGGGAGCTTGAAGCCCATGCAGGCCATGATGAATGCGCCAGAAGCCTGAACCAGGCTATTGCACTAGTGAAAAGCGGACTTCCCGCGGTCGAGGCGATAACGCGGCTTGGTGAAGGATGGGTTGGTGAAGAAGCCCTGGCGATTTCAGTATACTGCGTATTGAAGCATCAGGACAATTTCAAGAAAGCGCTGGCCGCTTCAGTTAACCATAATGGCGACAGCGACAGCACCGGCGCCATCACAGGTAATATTTTGGGAGCGTATTTAGGATTAAGCAAGATTCCTTTAAACTGGATCGAAAACGTTGAATTGGGTGAGGTTACGCTGCAGATTGCAGATGATCTGCTGATTGGGTATCAAGGCACCCGGGAATGGCGGGAAAGGTATCCGGGGTGTTAGATAGTCTTTGGGGACAGCCACCTCTATTAGTGGGAAAATAAATCTATAACAGGATAGGTCATATTAACTAAGTGCCGCGCCAAAATACACCTTTAGAGATGAAAAAGTAATAAAAGAGTGGGTATTCTAACCCGGCAGCTGCCGGGTTTTTTCTCCAGCGCCGCTGGTCAGCTGGCTTCCGCCTTCCCGCATTCATTGATTTTGCTTTCTGACAGGAAATTGTAATATTTTGACGAAATGGTTATATAAGCATTTAACATATTTTTCTGGAAGTTGATATTAAGAACAGGAGGGTAAAAAGTGAAATCGGTATTGGATACCTGCATGCCGCGTCCAGAAATCCTGGCAGGCAACTTTAATCCAGAGGTGTCCGGTTAATCCTGTCCTGGAGTGACCTGGCAAATCTCCATTTGGCGGAATAAAATGCACCAACAGAGGCTGAAATTGAGCCGCTCCGAGAAAAGCTTAGAGAAATCGTAAGGAATGAGTTTGAACCTTATCTTGCGACAGCTCGCGTGTAACGGGGGAATATCCGGGCCGCTCATGCCCAGGAGATGTTAAGCCTGCTGGTTATCCGCAGTCTTCTTGAGGTTAGGGCGCAATTTACCGGGGAGGATGCCCTTTTTGGGCCTCTTCTGCGTGAGGTGGAGTCACTTTATGATGACCGGGAGTGCATTCTGGTTAATGATCTGCCGGCGTGCTTGCTTAGACCGATATCACGGGAGTTGCTATTTGAATGCAGATTTTGCTGAATTATATATAAATAAACTGAAAAAATCCGATGTTTTTGAGAGTTCAGACTATGAATTAAGCGAAGCAGATATTTCATGTGAATTATACGATGAAATTATAGATGATGAAGTTATACCTATGGGTAAAACGGCTTCTCATCTATGGCCTGCTATCGATTGGGTGAAACTGGTTAGGGCTGATACGGCAGTGCAAACAAATTAGAAGAAGGGAGAAAAATAATGTAATCACCCTTAAAATAGGATAATTACATTATACGTGTGATGATGAATAACATTGCCGAAATAATAGAACTAATTGCTTCAGGAGTTGATCCCACTACTGGTGAAGTATTTGATACAGAGCCATTACGCGGAAATCCGGATATTAAGAAAGCTATCAAAAAGCTGGTTAAGGTGTTTTTGGTTAAGAAGAGCAATTCGGTATATAGCCGATATGAAGACCAGTATCCAAAGCATGTCATCATAATGAAGGAAGGTTTCTTCTATTCCGCGCATAATGCCTCTGCGCAGGTTCTTAATCGTGAATTGGAATACAAACTCGCAGAGGATATGTTCGACAGGCTGTCAACCGGAGGACCCGACATAGATAAAATCACTGGCATATTAACGGCAGAAGACTATAGTTTTATTGTTGTTGAGGCTGGCGAAATAACGCAAAAATACGATGGTCGCTATCCATTTAATGGCATCGATCTTAGATCTGCTGTCGCGATTGACGTTAATCCGCCTGTCATCGTTGATTCAAAGCCGGTTAAAAAAGCTTATCCAGAAAATCTGTTGGTCGCACTGACACAAACGTCAAGGTCGGAATCGGACGAGATTGAGAAAGAGTTTCCGGATGATATTGAAGCGCGATTAGACACCGCCCTTGAAACATATCCTGAAAGAGTTAAGTTTATTTTTGATTGCCGTTTCAAGGGAAACAAGACCCTACAGGAAATAGGCGAAGAGCTTGAGCTGTCGCGTGAAAGAATACGCCAACTTATAGGAAAATATCTACGACGGATGCGTGGCAAAGCGATGATGCCTTACCTAAAGGGCGAGACTGAATCTCCGAATAGCAAGAAGCGTGTAGATTCGATAAGTGAAAGCATCGGTGTCCACAGAAATCGTCATCGCGAGCAACTAAAGCTATCGTCAGAACAGATTTCAAATTTCAAATTCTCGCATGACGTTTCGATATCAATATCAGAAATCGTACGAAGAATTACGGCGCTCAAAGAAGGAGCTCAAGATGGCACACTTACATATAAGGACATCGCCGCCTGGCTGGTCGATGAAGGATATCTCGAAGAGACCACTTCTGGAGATGATAATTTGAAGCGGCGTCCTACTCAGCAGGGAAGCAGAGCCGGAATTGAGTTGGAATTACGAAACGGTGCAAATGGCAAGTACAAAGTTGTCGTCTACAACTACGAGGCTCAGAAATTCATTGTGGACCATCTTCAAGACTTGTTTGATTATCTTGCCTCTGAGGATGCCCTTAAAGGAGAACGATAATGGCTAGGAATGTTCCAGCAGTAAGTGTTGAGAAAATCCTCAGTACCGCTTGCGAATTGCCGTACTGCAAAATTGACCGCGAAGAATTCCTGACAAAAGAATTAAAAAATAGGATTAGCCCGGCACAGCTTGCCGATGCGCTGGCAAATGGGACGGTTAATGCAAGAATATCCATGAATATTCTTGATAATATTTCAAAAGGTTCGATAGCACTTGAAACATCGAGGGTCACGTTAATATCCACCGCTGCTGGAATCCCGGGCGGACTTGCCATGATTGGAACTGTTCCGACGGACTTAGCACAATTCTATGCCCATGTTTTCCGCATTGCCCAAAAGCTCGCTTATATATACGGTTCTAAAGAGATAGAGTTGAGCGATGGCACCCAAAACGTTCTAATGCTTTATCTCGGCACGATGTTCGGTGTGAGTGCGGCAAGCGCAGCTTTAGCGAAACTTGCTGCGAGAACATAATAAATTACGTGTAAATGGTTAATACTACCAATAAAGGAGATGACCATTTATGCAAGATTTAAAAGACAAGACCATCAAAGAATTAGCAAAAGAATGCCACAGTGTAGAAGACGTACATGAGATGCTCAAAGGCCTATTCAAAGACACATTGCAGCATATATTCGAAGCTGAAATAGAAGAGCACCTCGGGTATAAAAAACACAGTGTTGCCGGCAATAACACCGGAAACAGCCGTAACGGCTACAACAAGAAAACTATCCAAACCAAATTCGGAAAAACAGAAGTTGAAATACCACGGGACCGAAACGGTGAATTTGAACCCAGAATTATCGGCAAATATGAAAAAACCTCCAACCAGCTTGAAGAGCAGATCATTGCCATGTACGCCAAAGGCATGTCTACAAGGGATATCGAAGACCACATGCGGGACATCTATGGCATTGATGTTTCACCAACAATGGTCAGCAAAATTACCGATAAGATCCTGCCCATGATCTCAGAGTGGCAATCCAGGCCCTTAGACC
>JAKJCD010000127.1 GCA_022706625.1 Bacillota bacterium
CCCGCCGGAGCCTCCCGAACCCCCGGAGCTTCTCGAGCTTCCGATGCTGCCTGTCATTCCCTGGTTGATTTCATTCTGAGCTTTAGCAATTTCATCCTGTCTTAAGACCCCGCCCTTAGGCTGTTTGTTCTGTGTCATGTCTTTTCTCCTTTGGTTTTTTCGTTAGTTTCTGCTTTCGAACGGAGATTTATGCATTAGCATGGATATATTTTAAAAATATCCACAGTAAAAACGCAGTGGGACAGGTGTCTAAAAAATCCTAAAAAGAAATATTATAGATAGACTATATCTTATTCTTGTTGTATATTTAGAAGATCATAATACAAAAATAACAGTAATTGCCGGATAATAACATAAACTTACATCGAAGTTTGCAGCAAACATGGAAACCCGCTTGATATGCTAATTCGTAGAAAGGTTAAAGCTAGTAAAGCCGTGTACGGGGGAGCAGGTGATCTGAGATGAAGGAACAAGACGAAGAGAGGAAGTAGCTAAGATCATCAAAGGTGATGAAGATATCAAAAATACATATCTTGCCGCACTTACCGGATATGCCGGCGAAAGCGATTTAAAACGTACAAAGGAAAGCGGGTTTGACAGGCATATATCCAAGCCGGCCAATTTTGATAAAATCCGGCATCTTATTGAGGAATACCGTGAAGCGATCAAAGCATAAGCTGTGTTGGTAATGTCTGCAGTTTCTTTAGGGTTTAACACCTATTTATTTCTGTTGCCTAAAAATCAATCGTCGGATAAAATATGGATAAGTACTGCCTGAGGTGAAAGGGGCGGAGCAAAATGGATGATGATGGCGTTCGGTGCCGGCTTTCATTTAGCAGCGGCAGAAATGGCGAAAACGGCAGGAAAAATTATGAAGGCTCTGCGACCCTGCATCAGGACAGGATCACCCTTAAGGGAGCTCTTTTATCTGGGATTTAAGTATGAGATGTTTTCACAGTTGCTTTTCGGTTACTGGAACGAAGCGATGATAAAAGCCTTGCTCATGCAGGAAAAGCTGCTGGAAGCCTTTCATGATGCGCAATTCGACTATGACCGCGGCGGAAATAACTCAAAATACATAAGCGATGAATGCGATATTAAGCTTTACGAGACCGCAGTTGTCGTAGCCCCGAAGAGCGCTGAAATCATCCGCATTCCGTACAGTTTTATTGAAAGCTGCCATTTGGCAGATTATAAAATCACGATAAAATCACATTTAGGGGAGATTCTTCAAATCACCCGCATGGGGTTTCATTTTGAGCCTTTTATGGTCAAGCTTGATCAAGCCATGGAGGCTCTTATTCAGAAAATGTCCGGATTGTTGGAGGAGTGTACTTGCAATGGAAGCGGCAGGAACGGAAGGAGGAAGAGCGACTTGTTTTTACAGCTGGACACGGATGCTTATCGAAAATACCGATTTGCCGCAGAGAATATTCCTGAGCTGCAAAATCTCAGGAAGAGGTATATCAGGAGAGTCATGCATACAGATAAATGGGAGCAAAACGTAGATAAAATACTAAAGGGTCAATGAGGAGGTATCGATAATGGCACTGAAAGCGTTTACGAGAAACTATGAGGATAACAGCACGGAGGCCGGGTTCCAGTTTACATTCTATTGCGATATCTGCAATGACGGCTTCAAATCAGAGTTTATCGAATCAAAGTCTTACAAAAGAGGAGGGCTTTTCAGAGGCCCTTCAAAGGGGATATCCGTCGGTGCGTCCCTATTAGGGAACAATCTTGGATACAGCCTTGAAAGGGGTGCGGACATTCTGTCCGAGCGGTTTAACGGCATGAGTCCCGAATGGCAAAAAGAGCATGAAGAGGCTTTGGAACGTGCCTCCAACGAGGTCAAAGGTCATTTCAAGCGGTGCGAAGGCTGCAAACGCTGGGTTTGTTTAAACGATTTCAACGATGAAGACGGGCTGTGCGTGGAGTGTGCCCCAAGAATGAAGGTTGAGGTCACCAAGGCACGGGCGGAAAAAATGGTGGAGGATATCAAAGCTAAGGCAGAGCAGACACAGGTATTTTACGGGGAGATCGAACAGAGCAACATACTTTGTCCGGAATGCGGCAAGCCGGCAGGTCAAGGCAAATTCTGCGGCAATTGCGGAGCTAACCTGTCGATGATCAAGTGCCCGAGGTGCGGAGCCAAAAGCCCCTCCGGGACAAACTTCTGCGGAGAATGCGGAAACAAGCTGTAAAATCGAAGATGACGTTTATTTTTATTCAAAGCAAAGCAAAGAGGTTTTGTTCCAGCCTTCAAAAGTGCTGACGGAAAGAATCACTGTCGGCAGTATAGTGGCCCTTCTAATATTGCTTGTATGCTTTTACTACTTTATAATTAATTTTGCACATAGAGAAATCAAAGACCTGGAGGAAAGCCGCAAGGAGTATAGAAAAATAGCATACCTGGATCAGCTTACGGGAGCACATTCCAGAAACTTCATGCAAGTATGGAGCAGTATATGCAAATCCTCCGACATCAGATATTCGGTTGTCATGATAGATGTAGATAATTTTAAACACATCAACGATGCCTACGGGCACGATGCCGGAGATATGGTTCTTAAAAGTATAGCAAAAGCAATCATGGATAACTCGAGGCAAAACGACGTTCTTATCAGGATAGGCGGGGACGAATTCCTATTGATTTTGTCGAATACAGATACTGCCGCAGCAGATGATTTGATGAAGAGAATTGAAAAAGCCATAGCCAAAATCGGGGATCTGCCTGTTACTATATCCATATCCATATCATATGGTATAAGCAGCTTTTACAGCGACGAATCGTTTGAAAAAAGTGTCAAAGAAGCCGATGCGCTGATGTACGGACATAAAACAAAGAAAAAAGCCTTTCCCGCCCCGGATGATTGCCGGTATATAACCGGAGAGGATATTTATATCGATGGGGGAATGAAGGCCGGGCATGGAGATAAAAAAATCGAATACATTCTTAAAGCGATAAGTGCGGAAAATAAGGATCAATGAAAGATATAACGGGGATCATCCGATGCAATCGATAATTAATGAACTGCACAATTTCTTTTCTGTAGAGTTGACGGTAATCCTGACTGCCATGCTGCCCGTAATAGAACTCAGGGGAGCGATCCCCATCGGTATTTCTCTGGGATTATCTCCGATCCATGCCGCTGTTTTGGGCTTTATCGGAAGCATGATACCGGTGCCGTTTATCCTTTTTACCGTCAGGCCTGTATTCACTTATCTGAGAGAAACAAGGACCTTCAAGAAAATAGTACACGGGCTTACTGACAGGTCTATGGCAAAGAGCGGTAAGATACAAAAATACGGAGCATGGGGATTGCTGGTGTTCGTTGCAATACCATTGCCCGGGACGGGTGTGTGGAGCGGCAGCCTTATTGCTGCGCTGCTGGATATGAGGATAAAGTGGGCCTTCCCCGCTATATTTATAGGCAACCTGATCGCCGGTATCCTGATAATGGGGTTGAGCAACGGAGTGTTTATGGTGATTACCGGCTAAGGAACGGCGAAACTGTTTTGCATTTTTCGACAATTCAGGATATAATATAAAAATGGAAAGCGCAACGGTGTTTAAGCAAAGGTTTATCTGCTATGGATCTTCTTGGAAATATCATTATAAATACATTTTCAATAGTGGTATTAGCTGTTATTGGATTTTATTCACATAGGCATAGCATTAAGAGAGCTGTAGACGACAAGCTTTACATGTCGATATTACTGATAACCGCACTCATGCTTGTAATATGCATCTTCGGCCGCCTCGACGGAACGGGACATGCTTATTATCATTCGTTGAATGCAGCGGCGAATTTCATTTTGTTTTTCACAGGCCCTGTTGTCCCGTGCCTGTGGCTGACTTATGTCCTGCACAAGATCTTCCAAGATCGTGAAAAAACCCGGAGACTTCTATATGTATCAGCCGTCTACTGCGGTATATATGCCGCCATGCTGGCAATATCGGTCCCTTATGCATGGTTTTATTATATCGATGCTGATAATTATTATCACAAAGGGCCTTATTTTATCGCGGTCATAATAATTGCAGTGGCTCCTATCCTCATTGCAATGCTGTCGGTAATAAAAAACCGCAAGATGATCGAAGGACAGCATTACCGTTCGTTTTTGATTTTTCCACTTCCGCCAATGATATGCATTGTTTTGCATACTATGTTTTCGGGATTTTTTTTGGTGTGGAACGGGGTGGTGCTGGCATTACTGATCATATTTCTCAATGTGCAGGATCACAATATATATACCGACTATTTAACAGAGATTTATAATCGAAAAAAGCTGGAAGGATATCTGGAGGAAAAAATCTGCAAAAGCACCGGCTCATCAGATGCATTCGCGGCCATCCTTCTGGATCTGGACAATTTCAAATCAATCAACGACATATATGGACACGGCGCAGGTGATGAGGCCCTAAGGGTTTCCGCCAAACTCCTCAAAGACAGCTTAAGATACGGCGATCTTGTGGCCAGATTCGGCGGGGATGAGTTCTTTTGCGTTCTTGAGATCCGCACAATGAAGGAGCTTGAAGACGTAGCCCAAAGGATAAAAGAGCAGTTTCAAAGATTCAACGAATCCAATAAACACTCGTATCAAATCAGCTTTTCTATGGGTTATGATTTGTATGACTGCCGCCGGCAGATGGGGGCTGATGAATTTGAAAAGCACATAGATGACTTATTATATAAGGATAAGTGTATCCAGCGGCAAATTCGCTCAATACAGGCGTACTGACAGGGGATCACTGACGGAAGAATGAGAAAAAATAATCTCTTTCAGTCTATGTTTTTATGCAACAATATAATCGGAGGAGATCATGCTTTTAAGAATACTTTTAGTCAATGCCCCTGATGATGACTGCGAAATCATCAGGAACAGCCTGAATGAGAATATATCGGTGACATCCTGCCGCGGGTTTGAAGCTCTAGGCAAAATCGACAGGAACGAGGATATCGATCTGGTGATTCTTGATCTCAGCGTTTACGATGATGAAGGATTTGAACTTCTTTCGGCTCTGAAATCCAATACACAACACAGCAATCTGCGTACTATTATCCTTATAAAGGCCGGCGAGTTCGAAAAAGAAATCAAAGGGTTTGAACTCGGCGCCATAGATAGTATAAACAAACCTCTTCGAAATGAATCATTCAAGGCTGTCATCTCACTGCATAAGGAACTGCTGGAGCAGCAAATATATAAAAGGAAAAGCCACGAAAGGGATTCGATTTTTGAAGCCATTTTTCAACAGGCGCCCATAGGGATA
>JAKJCD010000128.1 GCA_022706625.1 Bacillota bacterium
TTGTAAACAACTCCAGAGCCGGACAGACAGATACCACGAGCATCAGCGACCTCAATGCTTCGGAGAGGCTGGTAAATACTTACATGGAAATCGTGAAGAGCAACACCGTGCTGGGCAAGGTCGCAAATAAAGTTGCCGCAAGCGATAACCTCGTTTACAGCCTTGAGAACTTAAAGAAGATGGTAAGCACACAGGCAGTTAAAAATACAGAAATCTTTTATGTTAAGGTGACCAGCGAGAATCCCGAGCATGCACAGCTTTTGGCAAACCAGATTGCTGCCGATGCGCCGGTAGAGATCATGGATTTCGTAGAGGCCACCTCCGTTAAAGTCATCGACCACGCCTCACTTCCGAACAGACCGGCAACACCCAACGTTAAGCTCAATACCGCAGTGGGATTGCTGCTGGGTCTTGTTTTGAGCGTTCTTCTTGTGCTGCTTTTAGATATGCTGGATGTGACGATCCGGGACGAAGAGGATTTAAAAAACCTCACGGACCTGCCGGTCTTAGGTGTCATCCCCTGCATTGAAGTATTAAATGCAAAGGGAAAAGGAAAGCAAAACGGATTCGGAGGAGAGTATGGTTATCAATAAGGTAGTCGGTTTCTTTAACAGAGATAATAAAAAGGACAAGAATGTAAAGTCCGGGGACATCCTTATCAGCGAAAAGACATCTTTCCATGTCAAGGAAGCATATAAGGCCATGAGGACCAATGTTATGTTTTCCGTTCCGGATGAAGGCTGTAAAGTCATCGGTGTCACCAGTGCCGTCCCCAGCGAAGGCAAGAGCACCACGGTATTGAATTTAGCCATTACCTTTGCCCAGACCGGAACCAGGGTGCTCCTCATCGATGCGGATATGAGGCGGCCAAATATCAAAAGGATACTAAACGCCGGAGAAGGCATAGGGTTGTCCGATGTATTGGCCAGGTTTGCCAAGGCCAAGGATGCGATACACCATACTGCTTATGAAAACCTGAATGTATTGTTCAGCGGAAATATCCCGCCGAATCCAGTAGAACTGCTGGCTTCCGACAACATGCAGAACATGATCGAAGAGCTCAAAGAGTCCTGCGACTATATTTTCATCGACACCCCGCCAATAAACGTAGTTACTGATGCGACGGTTATTTCCAAGCTGCTTCATGGGATTATCATAGTTGCCAGAGAGAACGTCAGCAAAAAGGATGAGGTGGCAGAAGCATTAAATAAGCTCCGGTTCGTTAATGCAAAAATCCTTGGGCTTGTTTTAAACGATAGGATGTATCAGAGCAAACGGGGCGGCTATTATGGTAAATATGGAAAATACGGGAGGTATAAGCATTATTACAGAGAATACAGCCATGAGGATGATTGATTGGCATACACATATACTTCCGTCCATGGATGACGGAAGTAAAAATGTAGAGGAATCCGCTGATATGCTCAAGCGAAGCTTTGATGCGGGAGTGATGTCCGTTGTACTCACTCCCCATTTTTATCCTCACAGAGAGCATCCGGAAAGCTTTTTAAAAAGAAGATCACGGTCAATGCAAAAACTCAATACACATTTAAAAGAAATAGAAAACGAAACCGTGGCACCCACATCGCTGCCGGCTCTCATACCAGGTGCGGAGGTTTATTTCTTTCATGAATTAGCTGCGATGGAGGAAGGCTGGATCAAAGAACTGTGCATCGGTAAAAGCAAATACTTAATGATTGAATTACCCCTTGCGCCATGGAGCGATGAAATATACAGGACAATTGAAGTCCTGATGTTTGATCGGAAAATAATACCGGTCATAGCTCATATCGACCGCTATTTCCATCTTACCAAAGACATAAGCCGCCTTAAAGAGCTTGTAAGGGAAGGGATGCTGATCCAAATGAACGTAGAAGCTCTCAGCAGTTTTTTTTCACGCAGAAAAGCCTTTAAATGGCTTGACGCGGGCCTGGTGCATATACTAGCATCGGATTGCCATGATCTTTCGAAACGGATGCCGAATATGGACCGTATTTACGAGCTTTTGAAAGCCCGCATCGATGACAGTACTATTAAGGAGTTGACGACCTTAGACCCGATGCAGTAATCTGAAATTACAGAAATCACAGATCTGAAAAAAACTTTGACAAGCGGCTATGACTGTGATATCCTTTACCAGTAACAGTAAGCAGAAGTCATCCGCTTCTCACCTCACGGCCCAGGCTGTGACGGTTAATACAAAGAACTTTTTGGCCGATAGGATTGGTTTATAAGAAGTTTTTGGGAGCGGATACATTATGTAGCCGCTTTATTTATCTTAGGAGGTGCGAAACATTAACAAGGAAAATCAGATCAACGAAGAGATTCGTGACAGGGAAGTAAGGGTCATCGACAGCGACGGGACCCAACTGGGGATACTGAAAATAGAAGAGGCATTGCAGATGTCAATCGACAAGAAATTAGACCTGGTCAACATCGCTCCCCAGGCAAACCCACCCGTATGCAAGATCATGGACTACGGAAAGTACAAATACGATCTTCAAAAGAAAGAAAAAGACGCCCGAAAAAAACAGAAGATCGTAGAAATAAAGGAAATCCGCCTGTCTACCTTTATTGAGGAACATGACCTAAAGGTAAAAGCAAACAACGCGTCCAAGTTCCTGAAGGAGGGTGACAAGGTCAAGGTCAGTCTGAGGTTTAGAGGCCGCGAGAGGGATCATGTAGATGTGGGACAAAAGGTAATGGCGAGATTTGCCGATGCCATATCCGAAACAGGAAGCATAGAAAGAATACCTGTCCTTGAAGGCAGAAGCTTGATCATGATTTTAGCACCGAAGATCAATAAATAGAAAACCGCGTTTTAGCAGGAGGTTATTTTAAAATGGCAAAGATGAAATCCCACAGAGGGGCAAGCAAAAGATTCAAGATTACCGGCACCGGTAAGGTTACGAGGCATAAGGCATACAAAAGCCACATTCTTACCAAGAAAAGCACTAAGAGAAAAAGAGGGCTGAGACAATCCACCCTGCTCACAAGCGCTGACGAGAAAAGAATCAAGAGCGTATTAAATGTATAGTTTAGGAGGTAAGAAAAATGGCAAGAGTTAAAAGAGGAATCAACTCAAGAAAGAGACATAGAAAAGTATTGAAGCAGGCAAGAGGTTTTTACGGCTTTAAAAGCAAGATATTCAGAGCCGCAAACCCGGCGGTCATGCGCTCTTTGAGTTCTGCATATATCGGAAGGAAGAATAGAAAGAGAGATTTCAGAAGGCTTTGGATCACAAGGATCAATGCGGGAGCCAGGCTGAACGGTCTTTCCTACAGCAAGCTTATGAACGGATTAAAGCTTTCCGGCATTGAGATCAACCGGAAGATGCTTTCCGAACTTGCGATACAGGATCCGGCAGGTTTTGCGAAACTGGCGGAAACAGCCAGAAAAGCAGTGGAAAAATAAAATCTCACCGACAATAGAAAATGACAAATAGCGCCCCTCCGCAAGGCTATAATCCAAAAGTAGCCGCGGAGGGGTTTTCTATGATTATTTACGGGGAGTATCTCTTTTTAGAAAACAGTATAGCGGGCCTTATGATCCTGTTGCTGACCCGCAGGATATGCGGGTTTTCGTCATCCGGCAGAAGAATAGCTATAGGAAGCGCCCTTTGCGGATTATACGCGTTTATTCTATTCTGGGAAAGTTTATTGTGGTGGCTTGCGACTTTATTCAAACTGGCTTTCTCAGTGGGGATTATTATTCTGGTTTTTCCCCCATTAAATTTAAAGAAGGCAGTAAAGGCTTTATTAGTATTCTACCTGGTCAGCTTTGCCATGGGCGGGGCAGTCATCGGCTCCATGTATTTCTTTAACGGCGCGGGAATCACCTCGGGAGGCGCTTTCTACATAGTACATATATCATACATTAAGGTTATGCTCGGTATGGTGCTGGCCTTTGCTGTGATCTATGCATTTTCCGGTTTTTTGAGAGGCAAGCTTAGGAAGGGAAGGACAGAGGCGAAGCTGCAGGTCAACTTAGGAGACCATAGTACAGTATTAAATGGTTTTGTAGATACGGGGAATTTCCTTAGGGATCCTCTGAGTGGACGACCCGTATGCATCGTAACAAAAGACACCATTGAAAAACTGACCCCTGGAAAGTCACATTTATGCGTTGTCCCCTACAAAGGAATTAATATGGATGGAGGATTGCTCCACGGAATAAGGCCTGATAGCGCAATCCTTTATGGGGAAGGGATGAGGCCACAGACGGTGAACATCGTATTGGCCGTTTCTGACAGGGATCTGCCTACAGGCAGCGATGGGGAAAAGTATGATATTCTGCTGCATGAAGCATTGACGGAAGGGGGGATCCTGCAAGGGGAATAGCATGGAGGAAAAAGCATTGAAGCCTTGGGACCGTTTGCTCCGTATGCTCAGAGGATGGCTTTTGAGCCGGGAGTTGTATTACATAGGAGGGAGCGATGCACTCCCCGCCCCTCTGTCTCCTGAAGAAGAAAAGGAGCTGATTTCTCAGCTGATACTGCCGGCGGAACAAAATGCGGGCGAGGAAAGAACTAGGCGCTGCAAGCATGCAAAGGCCATATTGATCGAAAGAAATCTAAGGCTTGTGGTATATATAGCCAAGAAATTTGAGAGTGCAGGTATAAATGTGGAGGATTTAATTTCCATCGGGACAATCGGCCTTATAAAGGCTGTAAACACATTTAACCCTGAAAAGAATATAAAGCTTGCAACTTATGCTTCAAGGTGCATAGAAAATGAGATACTGATGTACCTTCGGCGCAACAGCCGAATAAAAACAGAGGTTTCCTTCGATGAGCCCCTTAATGTGGATTGGGACGGTAACGAACTCCTGTTGTCCGATATCCTTGGCACGGAAAGCGACATTGTTTACAATCACATTGAAGAGGAGGTAAACCGCAATCTTTTGGGCTATGCGATGAAAAAACTCAACATAAGGGAAAAGCAGATCATGGAAATGCGATTTGGACTTATCAGTGGCAGGGAAATGACTCAAAAGGAAGTGGCAGATAAAATGGGGATCTCACAATCCTATATTTCCAGGCTTGAAAAAAAGATCATTATGCGTCTGCAAAAAGAAATACGTAAACTGGGGTGAGACAGCTTTCGACAGTATGAAAGAAGGTGGCGCTGTACATAAATAATAAAGATGCGACCTTTTGCCAAAGGGGGGCAAACAGGGAAGCGGGGATCTTTGCAATGGCGGTAAAAGTTGAAATCTGCGGCGTTAACACATCGAAATTGCCCGT
>JAKJCD010000129.1 GCA_022706625.1 Bacillota bacterium
GGCAGCAGGCGCATCCCCATCGATAAACATGGCCGGCATATGCTTCTTGTGAAGGTCATGAAAGATCAGGCGGAGAGGCTTTCTGTCTTTCGCGGCATGAGCAGCTCTCATTCTTTCATAGATATGGCAAATAACTTGATTTCGGAAATGAAGCAGCACAACAGTTCACCGGAGGCAATAAAAAAGATCATTGGCGAAATGGAAGAAGACAGCCTGCTCAGGCGCAAGCTCAGCGATATAGCCGTTATTTTCGAAAGCTATGAAGAACAGATAAAAGATAAATATATCGACAACGAAGACCATCTCAACCTATTTATTTCCGGATTGGGGCAATCATCCATTATAAAGAGTGCCGAATTTTGGATAGCCGGATTCGATTCCTTTACGCCTAAATCGATAAAAATAATAGAGCAGCTGAATCTTTACAGCTTTGGTGTCAACATGGTCCTTACATCCGATGAAGGATCTGAGGATGAAGAGTTGTTTCAGCTGACAAAGGAAATGATGCGGAAACTGGAAAACGCCGCCGGTTCCGGGAATACGGAAATAAAGCGGCTGGAAAAGCCTCTTTCCGTACGGCATTCGGCTATTCTTCATCTGGAAAAGCAGCTTTATGCTAATTCGTTTAAACAGTTTTCCGGAGGAGATGAGGCAATAAGCTTCTGCAGGGCTGCCAATTTCTATAGCGAGGCTGAGACCGCCGCCGCCTATATTATCGGGCTGGTTCGTGATGGCGGACTGCGCTTCAGGGACATTGCCGTAATATGCAACGACATGGATGGCAGGGGGGCTGTAATAAAAAGGGTATTTGATGAATATGAAATAAGCTATTTTATAGATCAGAAACGCCGTACCCTGCATAATCCCGCAATCGCCTTCATTTCAGCCCTGCTTGATATAGCAGGATCGGGATGGGCCTATGAAGATGTTTTTCGCCTCGTAAAGACCGGGTTTTGCCCCATCGATGGGGATGAAGCGGAGGACCTGGAAAACTATGCTATCCGCTATCGTATAAAAGGTGCTAAGTGGAAAAAGGATTTTCTATACGGGAAAAAAGAATATGAAGAGGATGAGTTTGAACGCCTTAACGAGAGCCGCCGGATATTGACGGAGCTTATAAATTCTTATGAAAAGAAGGCCGCCGATGCAATTACGGTGAGAGAAAAGACCACCACTCTTTACGAGTTTCTCAGCAATGAAGCGGATATGGCAAACAAGCTGGAGAATCTTTGCATAAAGCTTGAAGAGGATTCCCAGCTGGAAGCGGCTATGGAAACCCGGCAGATATGGGAAAGTATTCTGGGCCTTTTCGATCAGCTTGCAGAGCTTATCGGGGATGAGCCCATCAGCAAAGAGGACTATTCGGCGATGCTCAAGGCAGGATTTGAATCCATTGAACTGGGTATGATCCCCACCACGATAGATCAGGTAGTCGTCGGGACCATGCAGAGGACCAGGGTGGGACGGATCAAGGCTTTAGTCGTGCTTGGAGCTAACGACGGCGTGCTTCCCGAAGCAGCAGGGGAGGAGGATCTGCTCAATCGGGATGAAAGGGCTTTGCTGCTGGAAAAAGAAATACTTATCTGCAAGGATGATGAGCTTCGCAGCAGCGAAGAAAGGCTTGCCATTTACAAGCAGCTTTCAAGACCTGAGAAGTATCTTTGGATAGGCTATTCCGCCGCCGACATGGAAGGAAAAGAACTCAGGCCCTCAATAATATTCGACAGGCTGAGAAAGCTGTTCCCCGATGTCTCAGTTAAAAAAGACCTGAGAAATCAGGACGACCCCATGCTGCTGCTAAACAGTGCCGAAAGCAGCCTGAAGTTCCTTGCCGAGGCCTTACGAAAAGCAGGAATGGAGGAAGAGGAACCGGATCCTGTATGGAAGGCTGCCTTTAACTGGTATAAGGAAAAGGATGGCAGAGGGCTTTCATTGATCTGCAGGGGGATAGCTTTTACAAATCGGATGGAAAACCTGGAGGCTTCGCTTGTTGAAAAGCTGTTTGGCAGACAAAATATGCAGGAACAGCGCATCAGCCCATCCCGCCTGGAGAAATTTTCAAGGTGCCCTTTTGCACACTTTGTGCATTACGGCTTGGCTCCGAAAGAAAGACGTGTTTTTGAAGTGGCCGGCAGGGAAGTGGGCGATGTGTATCATCGGTGCCTCATGCTGCTATCGGAAAGCCTTACGCTGAAGGGGACGCCTTTGAATCATGAAAATTCACCCTGGATGAAGCTCACGAAGGAGGAATGCTCGGCAAAGGTCGCAGAGTTGATGGAAGCAGTTGCGGCAGAATACAGGGAAGGGGTTCTTGAGTCGGGGGAAGAGGAGAAGTATCGGTCCGGGAGAATGAGGGAGGTTTGCGAAAGAGCAGCCTGGGCATTGGTGGAGCACGTCAGGCAGGGGCAAATCGATGAAATGTATTTTGAAGAAGCTTTCGGAAGCGGTGAAGGCAGGTTGTTTCCGCCGATCCGCATAGCAGCCGGCGACCGGGAGATCCTCATTGAGGGGAAAATCGATCGCATCGATGTTCTCCCCGGCGGATACATTAAAATCATTGACTATAAATCCGGAAAGGAAAAGTTTGACGTCAAGGAAGCCTTAGGGGGCTGGAGACTACAGCTGATGCTCTATTTGAAGGCGGTAACAGCGGGAATGGAGGCTTTGGGCCGTCCGGCAAAGCCCGCCGGAATCTTCTATTTTGAGATCGCCGATCCAATGATAGATGTCACCGGGTACAGCGAACAGGAAATAAAAGACAAGTTAGAGTCCGGATTCAGGAAGCTGTTCAAATTGGATGGCGTCGTTTTGGACGATCCCGCCGTCATTGAGAATATTGCCGGCGAGTTCAGCGGTTTTTCCGAGGTCATACAAGTTCGAAAAAATAAAGAGGGAGTCATTACCGGTACTGCCGACGACAGACTGCTCTCGGAGGAAGAGTTTGAAGACTTTCAGACAGCCATGGATGGGGTGATAGAGGAGCTTTGCGGGAAACTGGCTGCGGGAGTCATACATCTTCGCCCCAAGAAAAACAAGGATGAAACAGCCTGCAAATACTGTGATTATAAAAGCATCTGCAATTTTGAATTATCCTTTGACGGCTGCTCTTACGATGTGGTAAAATAAGTGTCGCTGAACAAGTCGAATTTTAATCATGCTACTGTGGCTCAGTCGGTAGAGCAGCTGATTCGTAATCAGCAGGTCAGGAGTTCGAGTCTCCTCAGTAGCTCCAATAAAAATGCCCCTTTGATTTGAGGGGCACTTTTATTGGAATTGCGCAGTTGGGTGACCACCGACGAGTAGTACGCAGGGGAGAGCTCTTCCCCTGCACAGAGTTGCGTAGCAACGGAGTACAGCTTTAGGGGTGACAAGGTTGCAGGACCCGCCATCGCATACATGCTGGCATAGCTATTAGGTTGTTTTTTGCTAATCATCCTTTAGCGAAAGATGTAAAAGTTCCAGAACACCTGGTTTCCGGAAAAGGCATTGTGAATTATTAGAGATTTAATAACTGGCCGATTTTGACCAGTTTATCTTATAATCTGCAGTTAATGCTTGCAGATTACAATTCCCTGATCATTTTGTTGATCTCAGCAAAATGACCACAGTGGTTATATTATAAGTATCCAAGCCACTTTGTTGAGGCTAATAAAATGGTGAAAGATATCTTTTAACATATATCACGCAATTGACTTTTTACGCATAAAGTGTTATTGTAATGTCAATAATAGCAATATAAATAGCTCATAATAATAACAAAAGAAAGGAGCCCTTATCTATGGAACGTCTCACTTATGGCGAGTTTATCACGAATAAAATAGCCGACATCCCCTATGGTCAGGCTTTTCAGACTGACGTCATAGCCGAAGCAATGGCTGAAGAATATAAAGTCCCTGTCCATAAAGCCAAACCGATTACCAATGTCACCTTGAAGCGCTTAGCGGACAAGGGCTTGATTGAGCGTTTCCAAAAAGGCGTTTATTATCGTGCCAGGCAGACAGTCTTCGGCACGGCTCGCCCGAGCAAAGAACTGATTGAGGCGCAGCTGCTTACCCGCCGCGGCGATGAAATCATTGGCTATGAAACAGGATTTTCTCTCATGAACAAAATTGGATTGACAACACTCGTCCCCGCAAAGCGTGAGATAGCCACCAATGCCTATCGTAAAAATGTAGATGACAGATTCATTATTGTCAGGAAACCGGTAGTTACTGTCAACGCCGGAAACTTCCGCTATCTGCAGTTTCTTGACGTCATCAGAGATTTACCGGAGGCTCATGTCGATGCGGAAAATCCTAAAGCATTGCTTCATGCCTTTGCGGAAAGAAATGAATTAGATACAGTAAAAACCCTGACATATGCTAGACAGCATTATCCACAGAAGACCCTGCTGGGTCTGGTTGATGTGCTGGTGGAGAGGTGATGGATATGAAGCTGCATAAAGACAAGGACGCTTTTCAGGCGCTGCTTTCGGTAATAGCAGAAAAGACAGGAATCAGGGAGGATATCATCGAGAAAGATTACTATCTTACCCTGCTTCTTTCCGAACTCGCTTCATGGCAAGCGGAACTGCCTGTGTACTTCAAAGGCGGTACTGCATTATATAAAGCCATCGGAAGTCTGAAAAGGTTTTCAGAGGACATAGACCTGACGGTTGAAGTACAAGATTGCTCGAAATCTCAGGGTAAAAAGAGACTGGAAACTGCGGCTAACGGCTACACTTCTCTGGCCAGGACGAGTGACAAAACAAGAGAGATTAATGCCAAAGGGAGCATCACCAGCGTTTATGAATATCAGCCGGTGACGAAAATCGATGCTGATGATTCCCTGCAGAGATTCGGATACGTAAAAGTTGAAGCGACTTCCTTCACGGTAAGCGAACCGGTGGAGTCCTTAATGGTCTCGCCCTTGCTGTATTCGAAGGCAACCGCTGAACAGCAGAGCATCCTCCATGATAACTACGATGTGTTTCCTTTTGAAGTCAAGACTATCAAAATGGAGCGCATCTTCTCGGACAAGATTCTGGCGGCGGAGTTTTATTATCAGCGGCAGATGCTGTTTGATGTGGCAAAGCATTTATACGACCTGACTTTGTTGATGAACACCAAAAGAATCGCCGCCCTTGTCGCCAAGCAGGATGAACTCTTGAAAATGCTTGAATATAAGCGCCGCGAGGAAC
>JAKJCD010000012.1 GCA_022706625.1 Bacillota bacterium
GAAGTGCTTCAGTGTGTGAATTGAAGGTGGCATCATAATGGAGGATTTGACCGGGATACAAGCTGAGGGAAAGTTCGAGTTACATAATATAGAGTCCTTGATTGAAGAAAATAGTCAATTTATTTTAAGGTGTGCTTCGGTAGCCTGCAAGCGTTACATTTCTAAAAGTGATGACGAGTGGTCAGTAGCTCTGATCGCATTTACACAGTCTGTTCAAGATTATCGGGCGGATCTCGGCGATTTTCTTCCTTTTGCCCAACTGGTTATCCGCCGACGTTTAACCGATTACTTCAGAGCACAATCACGTCACAGTCCCGAAATACCGGCTGATCCGCAGATATTTGAGACAGGTCCTTTGGAAGAGTCCCCTCAGCCGGCATTACAGGATGCCGTCTCAAAGAAACTTATCGGTCACGACCCTGAAGATTTGCGCCTGGAGATAGAGTCAGCAGGCCAGATATTTTCCGGTTATGGGTTTTCCTTTTTTGATCTTGCTTCTTGCTCACCCAAAGCCCTTAAGACAAAAACCGCATGCGCAAAGGCGGTGGCAGATCTGCTTAAGAATCCGCTGCTGCTTTATGAATTGCGCTCTTCGAAGCAGCTTCCTATTAAGCTGTTGGAAAAAAATACGCAGGTACCCCGAAAAATCCTGGATCGTCATCGAAAATATATAATAGCAGCAGCAGAGATACTTTCCGGAGAGTATCCATGCCTCGCAGAGTATATGCGGTTCATCAGAGAGGAGTTGAACAGATGAAAGCGGTTATTGTAGAAATTAAAGGCAGATCTGCCGCTGTTCTGTATGATGATGGCCAAATTGCTGAAGTAAGAAATCAAAACTATACGATTGGGCAGGTGATTGAAATTAAAGAGTTTATCAAAAGAAAAAGACGGTTCATTCCGATAGCTGCCGCAGCTGCGGTTCTAATGCTTATGTTCAGCACCGGTGCTTACGCTTATTACACCCCTTATTCTTATGTGAGCCTGGATGTCAATCCCTCTATAGAGTATTCCCTCAATCGCTTTGATCGTGTACTCAAGGTAACCGGTGTCAACGACGACGGCAAGGAGATTGTAAAGGAACTTAGTCTTGAGAGATTGGGCAACAAAAAAATCGATGAGGCGATCGCTTTAACGATAAAGCAAATAGAAGAGGAAGGCTTTTTTGAAGGCAATCTGGAAGGCGGCATTGTGATATCCACTTCAGCCAAAGACTTAAAGAGGTCGGAAAGGCTGGCGGCAGATCTTCAAGAAAATGCAGAGAAGGCAGTTGCGAAAGAAAATGTAGAAGTGGAAGCCTATGCCGTGGGATTAGAGCGTGTTCTGAAAGCTCACGAACTCGGTGTAACACCGGGCAAGTTGAATCTTGTGGAAAAGCTGAGAGACAGCGCAGAAGATTCTGATATGGTTGACATGGAAGAATGGCTGGACAAACCGGTCAAGGAGATAATGTACGAAATCAAGATGAATAGGGAAAAGAATAAATTGGATTCTCCTCCCGATGACCCTTCAGAATCCAAGGCCAAGCCCGAACCCAGAGTCGATGCTGATATGGAAAAGGAGAAGAACGAAGAGAAAAACGTAGAGAAGAACAAAGAGAAGAACGTAGAGAAGAACGTAGAGAAAAATAAAGAGAAGAACGAAGAAAAGAATAAAGAGAAGAACGAAGAGGATAATAATCAGAAGGGAAAGCCTGAAAATCTCAATAAACATGATGACGAAAATCAGGGCGAGGATGAACTGAAAGCACAGAAGGAAAAAGACTCTGACAAAAAAAATCAAACAAGCAAAGGCTCAAATTAATAAAACAGATAGCCAACCCTTATGACTGTTATCAGACATTTGGACCCGGTAAGAAGAAAAGCCCTGCAATTGTTATGGTTGCAGGGTTTTAGCTACGGGATGATTTTACGCAATAATCGTTTATGCCTTCTCCGTCAAATCGATTTCGTCGTTAGTAAAATCAGCTTCTTTCAGCAATGCCTGTTAACTTTTTCCTCCGTTTTTCATAGGCTAAGACGGGGTGATGCTTTATAAACTCTTCAGAATTGACTGCTCTGGTGTCTGCGGTGGCCATATTAATTGCCGACAATATCTCTGATAACGATACGCTCGAGCTGCTGGCTGCGTTGCTGACCCAGTTAGGAGATACCCTTGCCACCATTACACTGCAAAGAGCAATGGTGGAAGGAAAATGAGAATCAGCAATAACATCGCTGTACATCCGATCCAGCGACAAAACAATCGCGTTCATTGCTCAAACCATTGCTGCCGTGACTATCTATTATTTTTCCTCCATTGACACATAAGGAAAAACCGTATTATAATATCTTTGCATTCGGCTCCCGATGCCGGTGCATATTGTGTGGGGGCATAGTCTCAGTTGGTTAGAGCGCATGCGTCACAAGCATGAGGCCGCAGGTTCGAGTCCCGCTGTCCCCACCATTTTTATCTCCGGCCCGCCCGGAGGCCTTTTTTATAAAAGTAAATTCCGGGGAATTAGCTCAGCTGGGAGAGCGCGTGGTTCGCAATCACGAGGTCAGGGGTTCGATCCCCCTATTCTCCACCATCCGCCAAGCCGGAAGCCGTGCGTAATTGCTGGCTTCTTTCTTTTTCCGACAGCTTTTCAAGCGGTCTTTTCTTCAAGGTACAGCCGCTGATATTCCGCGAAGCTGATTGACAGTTCGAGCCGTACTTCGTAGTGCCTGCCGATGTAAACTTTTTTTATTATCTGCCGCAGGATCATCTTTCTCGCCTCAATGCTGCTTCCCTCGTACATATCCGCCCATGTCAGGATGCGGTTGTACTCGGCGCAGATGTTGTCGAAACCGGCGCCTCTCACCATCTGCAGCGTGTCGATAATGATGAGCGTCGTATCGGGATGCTCGGCAATGAAGCTCTCGATGCGCTCCTCCAGACCGCCGCCGATTATAAATACGTCGGTGCAAAAGTGAACGCTGGGCGGCGCGTCCTCCATGATTTCAAACAGCCGGTTTTGGATACGCAGTCTGCTGTCTTCAAGGCAGAGGTACAGCGTCGTGCCGTCGATGGTGTCGAAGCGGTTTTTAATTTCCTTTGCTTTGTTCATTTGATACTCCTTTCTTACGAGATATATGGAGGTTTTCTTTTTGCATCCTCCGTGATAGAATTTTAAAACAGAGGAAATTTTCTCTACATAGTGAAGCAAACTTTACGGATTTCAGAATTTTCGTTTCGGGAGGTGAAGCAGATGAGCGAAAAAAGAACAGGCCTCCGCCTGACTGAGCAAGGCGAAGACCTGATAAGAAAAAACATTGACCGATTATGACGGGACGGTTATCGTCGATGAAGCGGTGTCGCCCCATGACGAGCTTATTCGCTTCATGGACAGAAAAATAAAGGACTATTACAAAAGGCTGAAAGCGCTTGAGGAACATCCGCTGTTCAAGGAATCCCTCGACATGTCTAAAGCTGACCTGCTTGACCTGATCGATAAGGCATTTGCATTGTCATATGAGCTGCGCGGCGATTTCCCCGAAGCGTTTTTCTTTACGAGGAGCGCATCGGAGGACACGCTCATTATACCCGACGATGGGAGCGCCAGCTTCCTGCTGAACATCGGAAAACGGATTTTAAATATTATGAAGGCACCGTATCTCACAAAAGTGCGGATGCGGAACATCTTCTATCTCCTGACTTTGGCTCAGCGGAGGCTGGCGTGGATTTTGATGCGGCTTGAGGTTTCGTGGCTGCCGGCATCGGTGCTGGTTTTTCTGTTTCTTTTTCTGCCATCATCACTTTCACCTCTGGCTCACTTATTGCGACAGGCTCCGTTTTGGGAGCAGGAATATCGGCAGAGATAAAAATATGCGGCGTTTCCTCTGACTGAGCCTCAATTTTGGCGGACACGGCGGCTTTTACCGGCACGGCGGGTAAATCCCCGCCTCGGCGCTCCGTGGCCACATGGCGGCACACAGTGCGACACAGGCGATAACACCGATTCCGGAGATAATTAGCTTTTTCATATGGATCAACCCCTTTCGCCAACACACATATCATAAGCCGGTGCGAAAGCTACTGAATTACGCAAAAAATAACCCTCAAGATTGAAAAAAGTTATAACACATGCTATAATTGTCGGCAAGAGGTGGAAGCAAGTGGATTTTCCCGCAAAAGTCAAAATGGTGCGCAAAAAAATGAATATGAGCCAAGAGGATTTGGCTCGCACCTTGAATGTAAGTTTCGCCACAATCAATCGTTGGGAGAACGGTAAGACCCGTCCCAACAAATTGACGATGCAGGTGTTTATATCTTTTTGTGAGCAGAACGGCATTTCTATTATGGATTAGAGAAAAGGCTCAAGCGTGAAGGGAGGAACTACAATGAGTGAAAATATTAAGAGTATCTTAAAAATACGAGATGATAATTCCCCTCTTGAGCTTATACAGCAAGACAGAGATGGAGAGTTTACCTTTGCAGACGAAAATCAATCCTCGTCTTGGATTCCTACAGGCAGTAAAAATGCAATTAAGAAGTCGGATTTGCGTCAAGGCATAGAACCATGGCTTACTTCATTATTTCAATCTGAGCATTTGTCGCTGTTGACAGGAACAGGGCTTTCTACAGCGATAGAGGTTATCGCAAAGGGCTCTGCCAATGCCGCTATGTCGGCGCCCACGCTTGACACGGACTATTCCGATGAGATAAATGCATCGGCAAAGGCTATTGCTGATAAAAACAAGCGCGGAGCAGCCAATATCGAAGATTATATAAGAGTAATCAACGAACTGCTGCGTGGTCTTGAAATCCTCGGGCATAACATTTCTGCCGATAAGGACAAAAAGGCCGCTTATGATAAACTGACGGAAAGCCTTAAAAAGACTATTTACAGCTTTGCTGACAGCATAAGCGGCATAGAAAATAGCATTGCAATAGCGGGAGAAGAAGAGCGTCACGAGGCATTCGACTATCTTGTTAACTTTCCTATGAGTTTTGCAAGCAGGACAGGCACTCGTGAACGTCTCAATATTTTTACGACAAATTATGACCGACTAATAGAAGCGGGTTCAGAACTTGCGGGATTGCAATACCTATGACCTCCCGATAAACGGAGCTGCGCTTGACCCAATTGAGGAGGCAGGGCTGAAAGAATTACTGCAGGAAGCAGCGAAATATTACGACGATGGCAATGTGAAAATTGCTGTTGAAAAATTATGGGATGCCTTTGAGCGGCTGAAGACATACTACTCTCCGGCTTTAGATAAAAAACAGTCGGGAGATAAAATCATTGCTGACATGAGCAATGGAAAAGCTCCTTTTGTGAATCTTTTTAAAAAGGAATTTCAAGAACTCACGACGATTGGGAATGACTTTAGAATCCGCCACCACGAAACAACAAAGATAAATATTGAAGATGACAGGCATTATGAATATTTCTATAAACGCTGCTTATCTTTAATTTTGACTGCAAGCCAGTATCTGAATGGACAAGCAGGATTTTAAAGCCTTGCGGAGCCATTTACAATATTATACAATTATACTTGTCGTGGAGGTGAGCGGGTGAGCAAAGATTCATCAAAAAACGAGAATGACTTATTTCAAGAAGTCAGCAGTATGATAGAATCTCTTCAGCCTTTAATCAGGCAGAACCTCTCTTTGCTCACCAATCAGGTTGACATCTTAATAAAAGGTCGAGAAAGGGACGACAACCGAATCCAGCGACTATTGGATGCTTTACTTGATTATGCCGGGATGTGCGAGGAAGGGCTTGCTCTGTTTAAACGGCTATGTCGCTATTACTAATGCTCTTGTCCACCGCGACTATATGATTCAGGGCAGCGAAATTCACGTCGATATGTACGACGACCGCCTTGAGATAGTTTCCCCAGGTGGTATGCCTGACGGCAAACGAATTCAAGATTTGAACATTGACGACATTCCTTCAATCCGCAGAAACCCCATCATCTGCGACCTTTTCAGTCGCCTAAAATTTATGGAACGCCGCGGTAGCGGTCTGCGTAAAATCATTGACCAGTACCCTGAAGACGCTGCACCTTCGTTCCGCTCTACGGAGCAATCATTTGTCGTGATTTTGAAAAATTTGAATTACGACATATTTTCTATGCCAAGTGGCATAGAAAATGGCACAGATGATGGCATAGAAAAAAACACCGAGAAAATTTTAAGTGCCATTCTTGCTGACCCGAAAATCACGCAAAAACAAATGATGGCGGAAACGGGTTTGTCGCTCAGAACAATCGGGCGCGAATTAAAAACTCTCCGCGATACTGGCGTCATACGGCGTGTTGGCTCTGACAGGGCAGGTTACTGGGAAATTGTAAAATGATGGTTTGCGTATCAAGCCATATGACCGCAGGTTTCGACTGGGCAGAAAACTTACTCCTTTGGGAGAGCGCGTGGTTCGCAATCACGAGGTCTCGGGTTGTTGATAAGGTAGTATGGATTTATAAGATATTTTTGCTATAATAAACAACGAGGGTGGAAATACCGCCCTCGCAAATATGCTGGTGTGGCTCAATGGTAGAGCAGCGGTATCGTAAACCGCAGGTTGTCAGTTCGATTCTGACCACCAGCTCCAATGAATTTAAAGCCTTAGAATTATTGAAATTCTAAGGCTCTTGAATTATTTATGATACATTAACACCGTCAATTAAACAGCATACGTTTTAAGATAACTATTGATATCATTATGTTTGCTGGCTAATTTTTCGAGTTTTTTACTATCAACCAAGACCAAACCATTTATTTTGGCTTTTGGATTATAGCCAATATCATTAAAGATTACGCTATAAGGTATTGATATCTTTTCAATTTCACTAATTATCAGAATGTTAGAATATTGGTTATCGCCCCAAAGGAATTCACTTATTTCTTTGCTATCAATCAAGTCAAGGATTTTCCCTTTGATGATAAACTCCTTATTTAGAGAAAAAGCTATTATGTCGCCTTGACCTACCTTTTGCATTTTTCGTTTATAATATACGCTTGATTTACATCCCCAAAAATATAGCTTGGAATTAATTTTATCATATTTGTCTGTATCAAGGAACGGTCTGATGTCTTTGATTTCAAAGCCATTTAATACCGTCTTAGTAAAATTTACTTTAGTTTTTGTACTTCCAATACTAAAAAGGATTAATCCTTCCATTTTTATCTCCCTCTATTGTAATATCAACCTTTTTATATAAGTATACCCAAATGACTATATAATAATACTTAATGTGACTTAAAGTCGGTTGACTTATTTACAACAAAATCAATAGAATAAAGAAATAAAGGATGTGGTTAATTATGGATATAAGAGTGCTTGTAGGCAACAGAATAAAAGCTCTTCGACAGCAGAAAAACATCAGTCAAGAGAGTTTGGCTGCCCTGTGTGAGCTTGATCGCACTTATATATCAGGTGTTGAAAGCGGTAAAAGAAATATCTCAATTATTAACCTTGAAAAGATAGCTTTAAGTTTGGGGGCTAATATCAGAGTATTTTTTGATGTTGATTATTTTGAGGGGAGATAAATAAACAGATGACAAATCAAGAGTTTATTCTAAGCGTATTAAATAAAAATTTCGGAAAGCTGTCTACTTATATCCTGAACGGATCCGAACTACTTCAATATTTGTTGAAGAAAACAAAATCAGTAAACTCATCAAGTAAATCAAGAGGCTCATTCGCAAATCTTTATGCGATATATGTACTTGTGGAGGATTATATCAAAAATGGATATTTAGATAAGGGCGATTATTCAGCTTATGAAGGAATGAAGTTTACAGATGCTTTTGCAAGACAAAGACAACTACCTTTTGGTCAGAAACTTCAAAATCATGCCCTCAATCATAGGTGTAATGAGGAGTTTCATAAATACTTCCCGAGGTCGGAGTTCCTTCCGATAAAGAGAAATACAAATGGTGATTACTGGATTGAAGAAGGCTTATTGAAGGTTACTGCTCAGGGAAAGATTTATAATATTGCTGAAAGTGTTATTGAAATTATTGATACCTATGCAAGCCTTAGATTAGAACAGTTTGAAGGTTTTTTTGGTCTGTGTATTCAACATAAAGAGAATTATAGGGAAAGCCCCAAAGAGGCTATGCAGTTTATATATGAACAACTATCCCCGACAGTTGATGCAAGAATCTTTGAAATAGTATCTTTTGTTATTTTGAAATTTTTCTATAAAGAACAATCATTGTATGTCGGTGAAAGTAGAGATAGCGTTGTAAAAGAGGATTTAGCCTTATATAAAACAGGCAGGACAAACGCTAATGATGGTGGCATTGATTTTATAATGAAGCCCATAGGCAGGATATACCAAGTAACAGAGGTACTGGATTTTAAGAAATATTTCCTTGACATTGACAAAATAGACAGGTTTCCCATAACCTTTGTCGTTAAAACAGAGAGAAATTCAAAAGAAGTAATGGCGATAATAGCAAGGGACGCTAAAAATGATCTCCCGCCTGCTGTGGCAGATAGGTACTTAGACTGTTTTGAAGAAATCATAACAATCCCAAAACTGCAAGAGTGCTTACAGCAGGTTGTTAATAATGGGCTTCTCGGCGACTTACTGGATGAACTTGTTTTACAATGCCAGGTGGAATATAATCTTGTAACTGATAGCCAAAACGATGAGGAAGAAGACTAAAGAGAGGGATCCAAAGCCTCCTCTCTTTTTAGTCATTTATTATACGGTCTGTCAATAGATTCATTTGATTATCTAATTGCTCTGCCATATGGTCAGCCTTAGATTTATTGTTTGTTTTCCTGCCTTTATTCTTGCAGAGCATTTCGCCATCATAAGTATCACAAATATTGGTCCTTCTAAGACCTATCTTGAAATACTCATTATTAAGGTCAATGCCTATCGCTTTTCTGTTTTTGCTCACTGCTACAGCCGATGTTGTAAATGCACCTGAGAACGGGTCCAATACAATATCATTTTCATTACTGGAAGCTAAAATAATCCTTTCAAGTAGCTTTTCGGGTTTTTGTGAGGGATGGTCTTCGTATTCGTCCATTTTGTACCTTACTCTCGGAAACTCCCACACGTTCCCAGGCACCTTCTCATTGCTGTATGGCTGCGGAGGTGTCTTTCTGTAATCAATTAAATTTCTTACGGCGCCTGTTCTGGCTTCTACCAATATGTCCTGCCAGTTAAAAGTATATGTACTCTTTTCAGTCTTTGTTGCCATTAAAATGGGCTCGTATAATGAGCCATATTTACTTTTGGACTGAACGCCCGAACTATCATAAAACCACACAATGCGGTTTACAACATTGTATTTCTCTTGCAAATAAACATCTATGTACGGAATATTTTGAGTAGAATTCATTAAATAAAATGTACCATTATCCTTCAAAACCCTAAAACACTCGTCAATCCAACTATAGCACCATTCCAAATATTTTTTCTTGTCCTTCCAATTATCGCTGCCATTGCCAAAGTCCTTGCCTAAATTATATGGAGGATCTGCGAATATTAAATCTATTTGCTGACATTTCATTTTTTTCAAGATGTCTAAGCAATCCCCGCATGCGACAAAGGAATTATCTGAACACTCATGCTTAAAATCAGTTTCATTAAAAACTGTAATCATTTTTACATACCCCTCTACTTGTGGTCTATAAGTCACATTATATCATTTTTTTGTTTTTAGTCAAATAGATATTGAGCAAAACACGATATCTCAAGAAAACAATTATATAGCTATCTCCCTCGCCTTGTGGTATGGTGTCTTGCTGAAGGGAGATGGTCTATATGAAAAAGCAAATTATCGCAGGAATAGGCATTATCGTTTGTGTCGCCTTGTGTGTCGCCGTGTGGCCACAGAGTGCCGAGGTCGGAGATTTACTCGCCGAGCCGGAAAAAGCCGCCGTAAGCGCCAAAATTGAGGCTCGGGCAGAGGAAGTACCGAGTACTTTTATCTCTACCGATGCTTCTTCTGCCGAAGCAGAACCTGCCGTAGAAAATGAACCGGAGATGATGGCAGAAAAAGAAAGAGAAAAGGCCGTACCAGCGCAAACAACACAATCAGTTAAACAATCTCCGACGTCCTCAGAGCCTCACAACGGAGACGTTCGTGTCGAAGACGGAGAGAAGCAAATCTTCCTGCTCGGCTTCGGGTGGATAAAAGATGAGGGCGGTGGCAGTGTAGGCACAATGGTCGGGAATCCCGGCGACCAGCTCACCGGCCACAAGGTAGGCATCATGGGCGGTGCGACTGTCGGTAGCGACGGCGACATCAATAAGCAAGTTGGAATCATGGGCGGTGATAAATCTGCGCCAAGCAGCACATCACCACCGGCATACGCAAAGCCGGAGATTAGCGGCGACATCATATATACCGAACTTCAGCCGCCGGTGACAAAAGACAGCACTCCGCCTGCATTCAAGCCAAACGGAGAGCCATATAATCCGTAAAAGAATTAAATAGAGAATCGTACTCAGCCTGTCAGACCGAGGACGCTTCTTTCTGTTCGGAAACGCAGTAATATGAAGCTGTAAGTTACATCTCTGAGTGTTCGGATTCGGCGGATATAGTACGCTGTGAGCGCACGTTTCACATCTTGTCGTAAAGCTGTTTAAGCTCCAAGTCGGTAATCTTACCGGCTTCAGCTTTGTCCTTATACTCCAAGGCCAGAGCGACAGCGGCGTTCCATTCGTCAACTGAGAGCTTACCCCTTGCACGGCGTGTCTTCAGCTTGTTATATACCTTATCGTACTCCAGACGTGCCGGAGTCTTCCCTTCCTTGCGGGCTTCCTTTTTGTGAGCGCCGACCTTGCGGCAGGTCTTTTCTGTTTCGCCGGGCGCGATGCTGTTGCAGTAGCATGTATCATAGCCTTTATTCAAAAGGAAGTACCTCCCGCAGTTGTGGCAGCGGCGAGGTATGTTCCCCGCGATGAGTCCGCGGTAAAAGTCTGTATAAAGAAAAAATGAGAGATATGAAAACTCCGTTTCCTCGGCGAGTATGGGCTTGCCCTTCACTGTCGGATGGAGCAGGGGAACAAACTTGACCTTGAGGTCAAACTCCTGCCCGAAAGGTGTGTCGGGAACGAGCAGCGCACCGCCGCCGGTCATGTCACGAAAATACTTTGCGTAAGCCACGGCGTATGACTCGCTGTTCCGGCGGGGCAGATTTTCAAAATACAGCTCCAGCATACCCGATATCTGACCCCTGAAGTTTTCAATGCTCTGAGCGAAATATTCCAGCTTATCGATGAACACCATAAACGCTTTGTTTCTCTCCGAGCCGTCCTTCATCAAATCATTCCATACAGCCTTATCCTGAAACAGTGCGGGAAACAGATTGCGTGCGCCGTATACATTCAGCGGCAGGCTTCTGTAAAAAGGCAAACCGAATATGAGATCCCAAACGGCGTTGAGTTTTTCCTGCACAGGAATAACTGCGCCGTTGTTTTTATCTCTGAAAAGAGAGTGTGCATCCTTGGCAAAGTCTCCCGCACGGCGGTGTATCTCCTGTAGTACCTTTGCGTCAAGATTCAAAAAGTCCGTCGTCATCTGTCCCAGAGGAAAGCTTGCTCCTTCGCCGAGCATAACATTCCCTTCCCAAAACAGGACTGAGAATTCGTCATAAGCGTACATATCTAACACGCCTCCTGTATCCGATGGATTTTCGCAATGTACCTGACATCGCTCCAATCTCTTGTGCTAAAATTTATTTTCTGCTATCTTGATTGTATCCGATACGAAAATATTAGTCAATCGGAAACGAGAGAAAGGAGGTCGCTATGTCACAGAACAAGCTAATCACAATGGATGCCGGAACGCTGCTCACCACACCGCTGCCGCCGACACGGTTCATCGCCAGCGAACTCATACCCCAGGGTCTGCATATACTCGCGGGAGCACCGAAAATCGGCAAGTCGTGGCTGGCGTTGCAAATCTGTCTGCGGGTGGCGTCGGGAGAATCGCTGTGGAACTTTCTTGTCAAGAGCGGGACTGTGCTTTATCTCTGTCTGGAGGACAGCTTCAGCCGGATACAGAATCGGCTGTTCGACATCACGGATGATGCGCCGGAAAATCTGCGTTTCGCAACAATGTCGGCGGTCATCGGCGAAGGCTTGGAAAATCAGATTGAGGATTTTATAAAATCCTACCCCGACACGGTGCTGATTGTCATCGACACGCTCCAGCGGATACGGAAAGCGAGTGCCGACGCCAATCCCTACGCCAGCGACTACCGCGACATCGGTATCTTAAAGCAGCTGGCGGACAAGCACCGGATCGCTATCCTGCTCATACACCATCTGCGGAAGATGAACGATGACGACCCGATGAACATGATTTCAGGCACGACCGGCATCAGCGGAGCGACGGATTCCAACTTTGTTCTGAAAAAGGATAAGCGCAGCGGGAACGCCGCCACGCTCTATTGTGTGGGTCGGGATATTGAATACCGGGAGCTGCAATTGGAGTTTGATAAAACGGCGCATATCTGGAATCTGCTCACTAACAGCATCATCGACGAGCCGCAGCCCAGCGATGAGATTATTATTCATCTCTCTGCTGTTATGGAGTCTCATCTCACCTTTACAGGAACGGCGACGGAGCTGGCGGATGCGATTGAGAAAATGCGCGGAGCGGTTATTCTGCCAAACGTCCTTATAAAGAAAATGATACGCAACCAGACGGAGCTTGCCGGGCGGGGAATTACGTTTGAGATGAAGCGCACCCACGACAGAAAAGAAATCAGTATGCGGTATGAGTGCGTCGGCTACGTCGGCAATGACGGCAAAACGGATACGGCGTCAGTATCAAATTTGCCGACGCACCCGTCGCAGCCGACGCAGGATGGCGAAGCGGGATAAATCACACGCTTGCGTGTGGCAAGTTTCGCCTTTGTGGTACGGCGGGCGCCTGCCCCGCCGCCCGAAGGCAAATGCGGGCTAAGCCCGCACCCCTATGAAACGGAGGTAACGTATAGTGAGAACAGAGTTTATTCGGGTCAGAGTAACGCCCGAAGAAAAAGAAATCATCACGAAAAAGGCGCTGTCCTCTTATCGCCTGCTCAGTGATTACATGAGAGACTGCGCTCTGGATAAAGAAATAATCGCGGTTGCCGGGCTTGATGATACAGCAAAAGAGCTTCGGCGCATTGGCAATAACCTGAACCAGATGACGGTGCTTGCGCATCAGAACAGGGCTCAGTTTTTCAATCTTGAAGAACTGAAAAAGGAGGTCGGACAGATTTGGCAGTATGTAAATTCATCTCTTCCAAAGCATCGGTAAAGGGTGCGCTGGAATATATAACACAGAAAGAAAAGACAGAAGCGAAGCTCATCGGCGGGAAAAACTGCGTTCCAGAAAACGCCGCCGAGGAATTCGAGGCGGTAAAAAGGATGTTCGGCAAAAGCGACGGGCGGCAGTATTATCACATCATCCAGTCCTTTAGCCCCAATGATCCTGTGGATTTTGAAACGGCGCACGAGCTTGGAATGCAGCTGGCGGCATATTTTCCACAGTTCCAATGCGTGGTTGCGACTCACAAAGACCGCAAACATATTCATAATCACATCGTAATGAACTCGGTCAGCTTTCAGAATGGCAGGATGTTTCACCAGACGGCGGCACAGCTTGAGCAGGTCAAGGTGTTTGTAAACCAGCTTTGTCAGCAGCATGGATTCTCCACCACCGAGGCAAAAGCGAGCCGCCGCAAGTGGCCGGAGTGGAAGAAAAAACTGCGCCGTCTGGCTATATACGCCATGCTGCACAGCTATAATAAAGCGGAATTTATTCGGATCATGGCGACTCAAGGGTACAAGGTGAAATGGGAGGACAAGTATAAATACATCACCTTCACAACGCCCGAGGGAAATGTGTGCCGGAATAACAAGCTGTTCGATGAGCGGCTGCTGAAAGAAAATCTGGAGCGTTACTTCGAGCAGGGCGGCTGTTTCAGCCTCAAGGCGAAGGATTATCAGGAATATCGGCCCCAGCCGGGCGAAGCCTTCGGCGGTCTTTCCCGCCTCTTAGACGGTCTCTTCGGAGCGCCGGAGCAACATTATCATCAGGAGCATATCCATCACAGCGAGAAGGAGCTTAAGAAAATGGCAGCGCAGGGACAGAAAATCAGCCGATGCGAAACAGTCACGGTGGACGATCAGGACGAGGAATATGAACAGTATCACGGTTTTAATTTAACGATGTAAGGAGGCTCACCATGCCATTTTTATTCAAGGGAGATTTCAGGGTCAACAGCACCATTATAGGCGGGGTGCAGTATGTGACCTTCAGCTTTTTCGACGGGGATAATCTCATTTTTGACAAGGTCGGCGACCTGGTACAGCAGTCCTTTCGGGCAGCTGAAGCCGGTGAAATTCCGAACGAAAAATCTGAGAATTGTATAGCTATTGAAAACGATTGATGGTATTGTGTGTTGCTGAAAGGGAGGTGTTTTGATGGAAAAAGAAATAGCGGCAATCTACTGCAGGCTCAGTCAGGACGACGGCGATCTCGGCGAAAGCGGCAGCATCCAGACCCAGAAATCCATACTCACGCGGTACTGCAAGGACAACCATATAGCCATCGGCGAAATATATTCTGACGATGGTTATACCGGACAGAACTTCAACCGCCCGGATTTCAAGCGCATGATGGACGACATCGAGGCAGGGAAAATCAATGTGGTCGTTGTCAATGACCTCTCCCGTTTCGGCAGGGAGTATGCTGAAATGGGGTACATCATCGAGCATTACTTCGAGGAAAAGGGCATCCGGTTCATCTCGCTGTATGAGCGGGTGGATACGGCAAAAAGCAAGGATAACCTCATCATGGCGATTACGAACGTGATGAATTCCTTCTATGCAAGGCAGGCCGGCGCCAAAACAAAAGCGGCTCACAGGGCGAGAGCACTGGACGGGAAATACCTTGCCGGACACGCCCTCTTCGGATATGTGAAAGACCCCAATGACCGGCACAAGCTCATCATCGACCCGCCTGCAGCGGATATTGTGCGTGAGGTTTTTCAGCTGTTTGCCGAGGGCGTCGGCTATGTTCGCATGACGAAAATCCTGCGGGAGCGCAAAATCCTTAACCCCATGGCGTACTTCAATCAGAATAATCCCGATTACTACAAGAACAGTGACTATTGGCGAAAGCCATTCGACTGGCATGCCACCTCCGTGCGGTCCATCCTGATAAACCAAGCCTACATAGGGAATGTGGTGTTCGGCAAAACAAAGGTGAAAGGCGTCTTCGACAAGAAAAGAATCCACGCCCCGCAGGAGGAATGGATCATCGTCGAGAATATGCATGAGCCCATTATATCGCGGGAGCTGTGGGACACGGTGCAGCAGCTGATGAAAAGCCGCAGGCGGGAAAACAGCAAGGGCGAGGTTCAGATGTTCGCGGGGCTGGTCAAATGCTCAAAGTGCGGCTCCTCGTTAAATGTCAACTTCGATAAGAAGAAGGGCAAATATACAGGCTTCTCCTGCTGGGTATATAAAAACTACGGCAAGGAGCGCTGCACCTCCCACGCCATCGGGTGGAAGACTATGGGGCAGCTTGTGCTGGAGGATATCCGCCGCAATGCGAAAGCGGCAAAACTGGTCGCGTCTGGATACAAGGAAATGCTCATCGCCGCCAAGACCGAAAAGAAGAAGCAGGAAACCGAAAAATGCAAGCGTGAGCTCAAGACCGTGGACAAAAGAATCGCCGAGCTGGACAAGATTATGAATAAGCTCTATGAGGACTTGGCGCTCGAAAAGGTCAGCGAGGAACGCTATCAGACCATGTCCAAAGGCTATGAAGCTGAGCAGTCTGGACTTAAGGAGCGGCGGAATAAGCTGACGGAGATAATCACACGGGCGGAATCTGTATACGAAAACATCGAGAAGTTCCTGCCGATTATCACGAAATACACCGACATCACTGAGCTTAACACGCAAATCCTCAACGAGCTGATACAGAAAATCGTGGTCTATGAAAAGACGGATAACCCTGACGGCAGCAAGAGCCAGCGGGTGGATATATATTATAAGTTCATCGGGTATGTGGAGATGAAAGAGATGTTCGGACTGCCGATGGTCATGGCGATGGCGAAGGACGTGGAGGTTGACGATGCCTTGATAGCCGAAGCGAAAGAGCTGGCGAAAGGCCTCGCCGGGTAGAATACGAATTGTAAATAGAGGAATATTTTGGTATAATTAGTCTAAATAAATGAACTGTACGAAAAAGTCGTGCAGTTCATCTTGCTACTTTTGTCGCATATTGAAATGGGGGAAAAGCCGATGCCAAAGGATAAGAATTTGAAAGAAACCATTATCGCGAAAGGGACTGAAATTGCTGTTATTTCCGGTGGGGATGACAATGATTATATTTCTCTGACCGATATTGCCAAATATAAAACAGATGAAAATCCCGGCTATGTAATCCAAAACTGGATGAGGAATCGTAATGTGGTGCAATTCCTCGGCTTATGGGAAAAGTTGAACAATCCTAATTTCAATTGCCTCGAATTCGAGGCAATTGAAAATGAAGCTGGGCTAAACAGTTTTGTTTTGACACCTAAAAAGTGGATTGAAAAAACTGAAGCTATTGGAATAACGTCGAAACAAGGCCGTTATGCGGCTACCTTTGCACATTCGGATATCGCTTTTGAATTTGCTTCATGGATTTCACCGGAGTTTAAACTTTATATAATAAAAGATTACCAACGCTTAAAATCGGACGAAAATAGCCGCTTGTCAATCGGCTGGAATCTCAACCGCACCCTTGCCAAAATCAATTACCGTATTCATACAGATGCCATCAAGGATGTGTTAATTCCGCCAGACGTGACTCCCCAGAAACAAAACATAACCTATGCAAACGAGGCGGATCTTCTGAATGTTGCATTGTTTGGAATGACAGCAAAGGAATGGCGGCAGGCGAATCCGGATGCAAAGGGCAATATCCGTGACGAAGCCTCTCTCCAGCAGCTTATTGTTCTGTCGAACATGGAGAGCCTGAATGCTGTGTTTATCCGTCAGGGATTATCTCAAAAGGAGCGCCTTCTTCGCCTCAACGCCAATGCTAAGCAGATGATGAAATCTCTTTTGGATAGCGCGGGAATAGAGCAGCTGAAAAAGTTGGAGCCGCCAAAGAAATGAGGTTGCAAAGTGTATATAGCCAATGTACATATTGAAAATTTTAGAAATTTCTCAACAATTGATATACCTCTAAAACCCTTTACAATAGTTGTTGGGAAAAACGATACAGGAAAGAGCAACTTCGTTGATGCTCTTAATATCTTGCTTTATAACAGCAAGGGTAATTATTATGCCAAGTCTCTCTCAAAATATGATTTTAACATCAAATGCGTTAACGATTTCATTTCAAAGATGAGTGCATTTTACGTTAGCATAAAAGATAATTTCGATGCCGAGAATTATGCTGTTGAACTTATAAAAAATGCGCCGGTTGTAATAATTCGGCTGAAATTTGAAGATGCGAAAAACACTTACGAACAGAGCCTATTAAGAGATTGGCTCAACGGCGACGAAAAGCTTCAGTATTTTGAAGTCGAATATAAATATTACCTTAAAGATATTAAAAAGCTGAATAAACTGATCAGCGACCTTAACGGTGAGGGGCTACTTGAAGAACGCCATGCAGATTTTCAGTTATTTCTCGAATGTTACGACCACTCTTTAAAATCAACCAATAACGATAAAAGCATTGACTATACAAAAATAAGGAATTTCGTTGCAAATACCATTGATGCTGAAAGGGATTCTTTCTCAAGCGGTGATACCTCCGGTGCTACCAGGGTGGTCGCAAACATTATTGACAGTGGTCTGAACCTTAAAGACAAAGCGGAGCTTACAAAGAGATATAATGAATTTTTCGACGGAATCCAATCGTTGGAGTCGTTTAGAAGCATATACAGCGATATTGTATCTCAAAACAAATCAATCAAAGACTTCATTGATGATATTAAGCTCGTTCCAAATGCTAAAAAATATAAAGATATTATTGAAAATATCACATTAAGTTATGGCAATGATATGCTCTTCCAACGAGGTTTGGGAACACGGAACTTGATTTTTTTGCTTACGCTGTATAGTTATTTTCTCAATGATACCTTTAAACGCTTTAACCTTGTCTGTATTGAGGAACCGGAATCGCATCTGGATATAAACAATCTGAAGATTGCTATAGAGTTTTTCCAAAAGGCGCAAGGGAAAAATACCTTAACCCAGCTTGTTCTATCCACTCATAGCAATCAGATAATGAACAAACTGGAATTAACCAATGTCGTTCTTTTGCTCAATAACGACCAAGTCACAGATTTGTCAAATATAGATTCAGAGCTTGTGTATTATCTTGCAAAGCGTGAAAATTTTGATACTCTTAATATGTTTTATGCCAGCAAATTAATATTTGTTGAGGGTGCAACTGAAGAAATATATATAAACGCATTGTTGCAGCAAGATGCGTCGCTGAATAACATAAGGGTTATTTCTATCGGGCAAAAAGGCTTTAAAACTTTTATAGAAACATGGAAATCTCTCCACGATGAAAGTCAAGACAAACTTGGCGTAGTTCGAGATTATGACCGGCAAGACCAAGCGAAGCAGGATCATGAGGCATATAATTCAAATTCCATAATGGTAAAAACTTCATCGGGCAAGGAATTTGAGGATGACTTTGTCAATAAGGACGACAATCTTGCAAAACTGAACAAGCTGTTTGGGAAAAAATATTCGGCGCAAGAGATGTACAATCATATGACCTCAGATAAGCTGAATAATATAATCGCCGTATGCCAAGCCGCAGATACGGGAGAGGTGTTCTCGACACCAGACTATATCAGTTCTTTGCTGGAATGGATGAAACAATGAAGGAAATACACATTGAATGCGCAGGAGCCGGAAAAACATATGGCATAGCACAGAAGATAATAAACATTCTGGATGACTGCCCAGATGATAAGAAGATTTATGTAATTACTTATACAAATTATGCCGTAAAGCAAATAAAAGACGAGTTGATTAAGAATGTCCGCGACATACCTGAAAATGTAATTATTGATACAGTCCACGGATTTTTTCTTAACAACATCATATATCCATACTCAAACTTTATCCGAGGAGAATCGATAAATTCCTGCAGCATTGAGAAACTTCCTGACAAATTGCAGTGGCAGGCAAGGCGCAAAAGGGTTCTAAAAGATGCTGGGTTTATACATGCGCATGAAGTCCCCCAGTATGCAAAATCTATTTTAATCGCCGCAAAATCAGATAGAGTTGCTGTAAAGAAGAGAAAAGAGATAGCGCTAAATTATTTTGTCAGCGATATTTATTGCCTTTTTGTAGATGAAGCTCAGGACATGGATGATTGTTTTTTCGAATTGATGTTAAAAATAATCTGCGAGCTTGAACATTTTTATTTTGTTGGCGATCCATTTCAGGCCTTATGGGGGACCGACAAATATAAGTGGTTTACCGAGGAAGTGGAAAAACAGGCGGGTATTGCACCGATAATAAATACAGTATCGCGACGGATACCTGCTTGCATCGTACCTTTGTGTAACAGGATATTACCTCAAGGCTCAGCGCTAAGTAGCTGTAATGCAGAACAAGGATCCGCTGTATATATGTTATTGTCTGAACTCGATACTGAAATCAGAAAACAGCTCAGAAGCTGTAAAGAAGTCTTCTCATACATAAAAATTAAAACAGATGTGTTTTCTACAGCCAACGATCAATCGGGGCTGACGCATGAATTCGTACAAATTCTTGCCGAAAAATATCCGCAATATGATATTGGGGCACTTCGCCGTACAGCTATAAATGAAATACTTGCAATAGGGTTGGATAAATGCCTTAAAAAACACAGCATAAGATTGTCTAAGCAGGATTATGCAAAACTCGCCAGCCAATTTAGTGGCGAAAAAGAAGCGGGCATATATGTTGAGTCAATACAAAAAATAAAGGGCTTGGAAGGTGACACGGCTTACTTTATTATCTGTAATTCCCTGTTAGAAATATTGCTCGGTATAAAGAACGATTCGAACAAAGAAACCAATCTTCTGTATGTTGCACTTACAAGAGCAAAACGACGGTTGTTACTTATTGTCAACGATGATGACGGATTAAAAAGAAATTTTCAGAAGCATAAAATTGACATCAATACGGCAATGAATGAATTGGGAATACAAAAGGCTGTTATAGAGGATTGGTTTGCAATTGCGAAGCAGCAGATTGGATAAACGAATTTATACTACCTTACAAACAACCGCAGGTCGTCGGTTCGATTCCGACCACCGGCTCCATGAAACACAGACACCACAAGTTTTTTTTGAGTGGTGTCTTTTTTCTTGGCAGGTTTACAACCCATACTCAATTATTTTATTGCGTTCTAAAGAATTATAGCGATAGCCTGGTTGTTCATGATTATACCGTGTGCCGGATATAAATCGGATTGAGGATAAAGGAAATTATTGTTATAATAAGTCTAAATAGCAGAATCTTCAATTCGCCAGATTGTGTCTGTCAATTTCAGCTACTTAAATTACTTTGCAGCGAGTTAATCTATTTTATAAAATGGAGGGCCTATGCTCAATGGATATTGTTCCGATTATTTGTTTCATTTCACTGGAAGAAACAAAAGTCCAGAGGAAGGTTATTCGAACTTAATAAGCATTTTAAAGAAAGGACTAAAAGTTTCTCTTCTGTCTGATCAGGTTAATTCTAAATGGTGTGAAAAGCTAAAGAAGGCCGGGTATGATTGTTGCTTAATGAAGTTAGCGACTTGTTTCACAGATATTCCAATAGATAAAATAAGCAGTCATACTTCAACTTATGGAAAATTCGGAATAGGATTATCGAGAGAATGGGCAATTAGAAATCGGGCGCAACCTATGGTTTATGTTGGGGAAACCGGATTTATCGATGGCTTAATCCATATCGTAAACGACATAAATTTGAGCAAAGTGCTTAATAATAATGTATTTTCTGACCCCCGTCTAGATGAAATTACGCCATATTTAAAAGATATTGATTATTATCATGAAAGAGAATGGAGAATAACATTTGATTCATGTGAAATAGCGGATTCTGTACATTATGATGATGGAATGTCTGAGGAATATATCTATTTTGACAAGAATGATTTAGTTTTGATTGTGGTTCCCAGAGATTACTTACATAAGTTAAGCAATGATATATGCAATGACGAGAAACTCAAAGAAAAATACGGTCAGATATCTTTTTCAGTATTAGTGTATGAAGATCTGGTTAAATTGTTTGGTAAATAAATAGCCAAAAGTTCGATGTAATAACAAATTTGTTATTGTAGCTTAATAACGAATGTGTTATTATAATATTACATAAGAGGGGAATACTAAAGAATGTTCGAAGTTGAATTTTATGAAGATCGAAATGGCAACGAGCCCATTAAGGACTTCATTGTTGACTTACAGTCGAAAGGACAAACAAGCAAAAATGACCGCATCCGCAACGAGAAGATTTTGACCTACATCAGAGTACTGCAGGAATACGGAACGAGAGCGGGAGAACCTTATGTCAAGCACATTGAAGATGACATCTGGGAGCTGCGCCCGCTGGATGACAGGATATTCTTCTTCTACTTCAGAGATAACACGTTTATATTGCTTCATCATTTTCTGAAGAAGACAAAGAAGACTCCGCGCAGAGAGATTGAACAGGCAAAAAGAAATCAGACCGATCACCTTGAAAGGAGCAAATAGATATGGGAACTAATTTTAATAAGCTCTGGAACGACCCGAAATTCATTGACCCGACACAGAAAGCCAAGATTGATTTTGAGGTAGCGCTGATTGGGAAGCTGATTGAAGCCAGAGAATCCAAAGGGCTGTCCCAAAAGGAGCTTGCTGAACTTGCAGGCTTAAAGCAGCCTGCCATAGCAAGACTTGAAAGCATGAAAGCGACACCGCAGATAGATACGTTATTTAAAATCCTGCAGCCATTAGGATATACGCTGGCTGTTGTGCCTTCCGACCAGCCTCATAAGTAAGATGAATCTGCAGGTACCACTTGCAGATTTCTTTTATCGTTTTCCTGACCTCAGGAAAATGATATTTATACTACCTTATGAACAACCAGCGGTCAGGGGTTCGATCCCCCTATTCTCCACCAAAATTTTAGGTAGTTATAGATGCCATGCGGTCAAAGCCGCATGGCATAGGCCTTTTTGGTTATTTGCAAGGCAGGGCAAAGAAAGACTGGTCAGGAGGTTCTCCCGCTATTCGCCCTTCGTAAGGATTCGCAGCGCCTGATCCAGTTCTACATCCTCGCCGTTTGCTATTCGCAAGGCGTTTTCCTCAGTCATGGGGATGCGTATAGACGGACTCACGCCGCCAATCCCGTTTCGGCTGTCAAGCTGGATATTTTTATCCTTATCAAGGGATTGTCCATAGGGATAATCTACCGTGATTCCACCCGGCATTTTCACTTTGGCGCCGGCCATACCAAAGGAGCCATTTGTCCCATAAAAGCCCAGCGTTTCGCCATTGGGAAGATTTTTGATGCCGAGCGCCACTCCCTCTCCGCTGCTGATGCATTGGGAGTTGACAAGAGCGATGATTTTTCCGCCAAAACGCTGAGTCTCCGGCTCAATAAAAAGCGTTGTCAAATCATCGGAGTCACCATATTTTTGATACTCATACAGTGTTTTCTCCGAATAGAATAAGCCCATTATTTCAGCCACCATCTCATCCAGCCCGCCCACATTGTTGCGGATGTCAAGAATCATCGCGGCGCATCGGTTTTCGTTGGCATAGGCAACGGCTTCACGCATCAGGCCCAGCGTCGATACGGGCTTGCCCGTCTGCTTGAGATCGAGATCAATCAGCGCCCACAGCTTGATGTAGAGGATGTTTCCATCCAGCATTTTCATTTCGGCTACACCCTCCGGCTCCGGGTCGGAGTTTTCGTTCCCAAGAACCATATCCCTGAGCTTATCCGATACGACCGTAGAGGGATAATTCTTTTTAAGCGACAGCTTGTGGTCATCGTAAGCGGTCAGCACGACCGAACTTGAATCAGAGAGCGTAATCTTCACCTCCGTGCCGAGAGGAGCGCGCACAAGATAGGCGAGCTGCTTCTGCTTTAGGGTTTCGCCCGTGGCTGAATTTCCGGCAAAGATTGTAGGGACATCTTCCAACGCATCGGCGATAGGACGACCGTTCCATTCGGTAATCTCGTCTCCCGCCCGCAGCCCCGCGGCTTGGGCCGGCCCGGATGGGTCAAGCCAGGTCATGATAACCTTTCCGTCGTCCAGTTGCGCAACCGCAAGACCAAAACCACCACCGGTATATTTGTCGTCAAGATCGGCGACGCGGCTGACCCGGACATGCCCATCCGGGATTTCATTGATATAAGCTCGCAGGGCGATGTAATAGTCCTTAAATGAATCTTCCGACTGCGCAGCTTCTATTTGGGGAAGATACTTGTCGCAAAGCACCTCCCAGCGGATATCCTTCCATTCCGTAAAGGCGTATTGTTGGCTCATCGTCTCATTCAGCTTCACAAAAGCCTGTGCCCAGGTAAGCTTGCTGAAATCCGCTTCTGGCTGTTTGTTTTTTTGCAGCGTAGCAAGCAGCACAACCATCAGTACGGCAAGGGTGATTGCGGCACCGACGAAAATTATAATTTTTCTCTTTTTTGGCGTCATATTATTAATCTCCTATATTTATTTCCCAACGAATAGGTGCTTCAATTCCACCGTCTGCCAATCTGAATACTTATATACGCGCATCCAAAGGCATAAATCCTCCGACACCGCAATCACTTGCAGCACCGTTCCTCTATTCGAGCATAGCATTGGGCGGTCGCTTCCGGTACGTTGTCCACATTCACAAAAGCAAACTTAATGCTACCATCATAGTATTCTGCGATTTGTCTTGCCGCCAGATAA
>JAKJCD010000130.1 GCA_022706625.1 Bacillota bacterium
AATAATGAATTAAGGAGCAGCAAATGTACAAGATCGCAATACTGAACAAAATATCTCAAAAAGGAATCTCCTGCTTTCCCGAAAACTACGAAATAACGGAAGCCCTGGATGAAGCCAATGGAATTCTTGTTAGAAGCCAGGACATGAAATCCATGGACTTTTCTCATAATCTTTTTGCCATTGCAAGGGCCGGTGCCGGTGTAAACAATATCCCGCTTGATATCTGTTCAAAAAAGGGCATCGTAGTATTCAATACTCCCGGCGCCAACGCCAATGCCGTCAAGGAGTTGGTCCTCACCGGCCTTCTAATGTCCGCCAGAAACCTGACCAACGCCATAGCCTGGACCAAAACCCTGACCGCCACATCAGATATTCCAAAGACTGTGGAAAAAAATAAATCCAAATTTGCCGGCCACGAAATCAAAGGGAAAACCTTAGGCGTGATCGGATTGGGCTCTGTCGGAGTCATGGTGGCTAACGGTGCGGAATGCCTCGGGATGAAAGTTCTGGGCTATGACCCGTATATCTCCATAGCTTCCGCCCACGAACTCTCTTCAACTATACAGATCATAGAAGCCCTGGATGAATTGCTGCCTCTCTGCGATTATGTGACCATCCATGTACCCTTCATGGAAAACACAAAGGAAATGATCAATAAACAGCGGCTCAAGCTTATGAAAAAAGATGTCTGCCTTCTCAATTTCTCCAGAGACCAGATAGTTAAAGAATACGACGTTGTCGAAGCCATCGACAGAGGCTTTATCCGCACCTATGTAACGGATTTCCCAAATGAAAACTACCTGGGAAGAGATCAGATCATCTGCATCCCTCATCTTGGAGCCTCCACTCATGAGTCGGAGGACAATTGTGCTATAATGGCAGCGGAGGAACTTATCGACTTCCTGGAAAACGGCAACATCAAAAATTCGGTCAACTTCCCATCCTGCAGCCTTGGACTCTGTACTACAAATGCTCGTCTTGTGGTGCTGAATAAGAACATCCCCTCCATGCTGGGAAGGATAACAGGGGTTTTAGCCGATATGAATATTAATATCAGCGATCTTATCAATCGCAGCAAGGGGGACTATGCGGTGACACTGGTGGATCTGGATTCCGAAGTGAACGAAGGACAGCTAAAAAAAGCCTTGAGCTTCGAAGGTATAATATCCGTCAGAGTCATTTAGTTTCCATGAGGGCGGCATTGAAAACGATGCCGATAACAATAACGTAACCCAGGACATAGAACCAGATAAGCAGGCCCACTACGGAAGCCAGGCCTCCGTAGAACAGGTCATAGTTGGAGAAGCCCGAATTATACAAAGAATACGCCCACGTGACGATCAGCATCCCGGTAGAAGCTACAATGCTTCCCGGGATGATTTTTTTAACGGGCAGTTTCTCGCTTGGCAGAATAAAATTAATGAAAGTAATGCCGAAGAAATAAAAGGCGATGCCCGCAGGCCAGCGCAGGATATACCACAGTTCGTTGAAGCGAAACGAAAGGGGCATAATCTTTTCTGCATAAAGACCGGCAACATCTGCTATTTGTTTCCCATAAACCAGGATGGTCAGGCTGAAAGCGAGCAGGATAATCGTTGCCACCACCGTGACCATTGCCCTGAGCCGCTCTCTGATAAAACCCCTTCCGGAATTCAGACCGGTGTAAGTGTAATTTGCGATGCGGATCATTGAAAATTGTGCCTTGGAAGCGGACCATAGGGCAAATAAGAGAAACAGTGCGCTTATAGTCCCGGAAGGCGTGTAGCTGATATATTCTTTCAGCGACCCTGCGACCTCTGCGGAAACATACTGCATTAGCAGCCCTTCCAGAACATCCAGGGAAAGAGAAAAGACGCCCAGAAGCTCTCCGACAATAATAAAAAGCGGAACCATGGACAAGAGAAAAAAGAAGGCCAGCTCAGCGGCCACCCCTTGGTAATAAGGTTTTTGCATCCTTATATAAACATTGGTTATAACCTCTCCGGCACGTTTCACATCCATTAAAACCTGATCCTGATTCCTTGCCTCCTTAATGGCGAACTAACCTTTCCGCCGGCAAACTGCAGGGATAGATCTCACCTATCCCCGTTCTGTAAGCTGCTCCTGCAAAGCCTTTAAGGCCATAGCCCTGTGACTGATACTGTTTTTTACCTCTTTAGGCAGCTGTCCGAAGCTTTTATCATATCCGTCGGGAGCAAAAAGTGGATCGTAGCCGAATCCGTTTTCCCCTGCCGTACTGTATAGTATATGCCCGCGACACTCTCCTCTTGCAACGATCACATCATCGGGAGAAAAAATTAGGGTTATCACCGATACGAACTTACCCGTCCTTTTTTCCATTGGAACACCGGAAAGAAGCTGCAGCAGCTTCTCATTATTATTGTCATCATTTCCTTCCGCTCCGGCAAACCGGGCGGAATGCACTCCGGGAGCCCCATCGAGGGCATCTGCCATTATCCCCGAATCATCAGCGATGGTGGGGAGGCCGCAGACTTTATGGATCTCCATGGCCTTTTTCAACGAATTTTCCTCAAAAGTGGTCCCGTCCTCTACGATTTCAAAATGCGGTATCCCCGCTTCGTCTCTCGGCAGGATTTTAAACCCGAAAGGTTCGGTAATTGCCCGGATCTCCTTTATCTTGTTTCTATTCTGTGTGGCAGCTACAATTATCATTCTTTCTGACCCTTCTTTTGTAGAGATTGCAAATGCATCAAGACTTCTGAAGAGACAGCTTTTATTCCTGACAATGCATCACATCGATGACTTCGAATCCGTTGTCTTTGAGCTTCTTCTCGATATCTTCCGTGTTGATTACATTTGTTCGAATAACCACATCAGTGCGTCCGCTGCCGCCCCTGTACACCACGATGTGCGTGATATTTGCATTATGGGAGCTGAAGATCTCTCCGATGGTAGCCAATGCCCCCGGCACGTCGGCTGCATCCACGGCTATTCTGCTGCCCGGGTGTCGAAAACCCAAAAGCTCGATAAAGGCATCAAAAATATCGCTCTCCGTGATGATGCCCACAAGCTTGCCGTTCTCCACCACCGCGAGAGTCCCGACTCTATTATCTCTCATCAGCAGAGCTGCCTCTTCAAGAAGGTCGTCTGGCCCCACGCTTATTACTTCCTTGCTCATAGCATCGCTGACCTTGGTCTTTGACAGCAGGTAATTCAGCTCATAAATGCTAAGGGTGGTGGCCTTAGTTGGGGAGACCTTCTGAATATCGGAATTTGTCAGCATTCCTACGACCTTTTTTCCCCTCACCACTGGAACTCTTTTTAAGTTTTTATCCCGCATCAGCTCGATGACTTCATTTATCGGAGCATCTGCGTCAATCGTATAAGGATTGGCAGTCATTCTGCTTTTAACATACATCGATATTCCTCCTTTTATTCTCCCCCGAGATAGGCCTTCTTTATGCTGTCGCTCTTTGCCAGCTCCTCGCCGGTGCCGGTTATCACGATAGAGCCGGTCTCGAGGACATAAGCCCTGTGTGCGATAGAAAGGGCCATGCTGGCGTTTTGTTCCACCAGCAAAACAGTAGTGCCTTCGCTGTTTATGCTTTTAATGATTTCAAAAATCTCCCTTACAAGAAGGGGAGCAAGCCCCATGGAAGGTTCGTCCATGAGCAGTATCCTGGGTTTTGACATCAAAGCCCTGCCCATAGCCAGCATCTGCTGTTCGCCCCCTGAAAGTGTGCCTGCCATCTGTTTCCTTCTATCGCCTAATATGGGAAACAGCTCATAAACATGTTCCATATCCTGTTTGATCGCCTGTTTATCTTTCCTTAGAAAGGCTCCCATCTCCAGGTTTTCCAGCACGCTCATCTCAGGAAATATCCTTCTGCCTTCCGGGACTTGGGAAATCCCCAGTTCGACTCTGCGCGGAGCTGGGATATTTGTAATAGCCTTTCCTTCCAGTAATATTTCACCGTCGGTGGCTTTTATCAGCCCGGATATGGTTCTCAGTGTTGTGGTTTTACCGGCGCCGTTGGCGCCTATCAAGGTGACTATCTCACCCTCTTCCACCTTCAGAGTAATATTCTTAAGTGCATGAATCACTCCGTAGTGGACATTCAGATTTCTGACCTCAAGCATTGCTGTTCTCCTCTCCCAAATAAGCCTCGATGACCCGCTTGTTGACACGGATCTCCTCCGGCTTTCCCGATGCGATCAGCATGCCGTAATCCAATACGTAAATCCGTTCACATATCTTCATAACCAGTGACATATCATGCTCAATGAGCAAAATAGTCAAATCGAATTCCTTTCTTATCCACTTGATAAGCTCCGTCAGCGCCGCCGTCTCTTTAGGATTCATCCCGGCTGCCGGCTCGTCTAACAGGAGCAGCGAAGGCCTTGTGGCCAGAGCTCTCGCAATCTCAAGATGCCTCTGTTCGCCGTAAGGAAGGTTTTTCGCCAGTTCTTTTTTCTTCCCCTTCAGATGAAAGATATCCAGCAGTTTTTCCGCCTCCTCCATCATCCGCTCCTCCTCATGATAGAACCTGTTTGCCCGGAAGAAGGATGAAAACATTCCATAGTGAATGTTTTGGTGCATGGCAATCCTCACATTGTCCAGGACTGTCAGATCCTTGAACAGCCGGATGTTCTGGAAGGTCCTTGCAAGTCCCTGCTTCGTCACGTTATATGGCTTCATCCCGCCCAATTCTATAGTGTCGATATCGCTTCCGGCTTGTCCCTTTTCAAAAATGATATGCCCCGAAGTCGGCACATAAACCCCGGTCAAAAGGTTGAATACCGTGGTTTTACCGGCGCCGTTAGGTCCGATCAGACCCACCAGCTCTCCCTTTTCTATTTCCATGTTCAAATTGGAGACGGCCGTCAGTCCGCCGAAGGATCTTGTCAGTTTTTCTATTTTCAGCAATGGCATTTGCGCCCCCTCCTTCACTGTATTCTCTTATCTTTTTTCCCGAAAGTGAATGTAAACATATCGGTGATCTCTTTCGTCCCCATTATACCCTTGGGACGGAATATCATTATGATTACCAGCAGAGCTGCATAAAGGATCATGCGGATCTCGGTAAAGGACTGCATGATCCTTTATGCAGCTCTGCTGGTAATCATAATGATATTCCGGCCCAAGGGAATATCATTATGATTACCAGCAGAGCTGCATAAAGG
>JAKJCD010000131.1:0-4853 GCA_022706625.1 Bacillota bacterium
GAGAGATTGTTGGCGACCCCCAAAAACAGGCCGAGCAGAGAAAGACCGGTTTACGGACCGATACCTCTTCTTTTAGCGGCAGGGTTGAGATTCCGGTCACCTATTCCCAGATGGCCTTCAGAAAAAACCTTGATACATCAGATGTCGCAGCTTTAAAAAACATGGCAGACCAGGCAAACGAGAATCTTCGCCTGATCGTAGAACAATTGATATTAAAGCAGGGCAAGAGTTATCAGGTTTTTCAAATAAGAGGATTGTCTTCCGATGGTGATTCCGGTATAACCGGCATCAAGGAAGCGCAGCTGTCGATTTCAGAAGACGGAGAGTTCGGAGTAAAGGCAGTAAGTGACAGGATAGTGAGTTTTGCTAAAATGATTTCCTGCGAAGATAAAACAAAATTCATCCAGCTGAAATCGGCCATTGAAGAAGGCTTTGAAGCGGCAAGAGATCTCTTGGGGGGCTATTTGCCCGACATCTGCAATGAAACATATAATGAAACCATGCGTAAATTAGAAGCCTGGGCAAATGAAGAATACTCTAACTAACTACCCTGACCAATCAAGTCATGCCCGGAGCAACAATATTGGTTCTCAACTAGCAAGCTGCACAACACCGTAAATCCTCGGGCTGTTGTGCCGCTTGCTTTTTACAAATTGTAAATGGATGTCACTTATCTTCTGTTTTAGCTGAGTTTGCTATCACATTCAGCTTAGGCTGTCCGAAACTTTATCAGGATAGAAGCCTGCAGCCTCATCAATGGCCGCACTCATCGTGGTGCTTGTGGTCCTGGCAGACGGAGCCTGTTGACTCAAGCTCACCTTTTAAGTAGGCTTCCGCGGCCGCTTTTGCATCTCCCTCAGCACCCACGATCACCTCAATGCCCTTTTCATTGAATATCTCAATGGCGCCGGCGCCCATACCGCCGGAGATCACTACATTTACTCCAATATCGTTAAGATAGTTGGGCAGGAACCCCGGCTTGTGTCCCGGATTGGGAATCGACTCGCTCTTGACTATCTTCTCGCCTTCTGCCTCAAAAATATTGAAATTGATGCAGTGACCGAAATGCTCCGTCACCATTTCCTTTTCGCTTGCAACTGCGATCTTGATCATTTTCCTGTCTTCCTCCTTTTTATCTGAGGGTATGCTGTTCCCTGAAATATCACCCTCTATGTTATTCTCTATCATCCGCATCAAAACGTCCCCAACCGGATCGAGCCAGTTTCCGTCAAAGAGCTCCATCATGCCCCTGTCGCTGACCGCAGAAAACCTAGGGTCTATCGGTATTTTTGCAAGGACCTTCAACCCATGTTTCTCTGCTATTTCCTCAATATGGCTCTCTCCGAATATATGATAGTCTTTTCCGTTGTCGGGGCATTTAAAATAGGACATATTCTCGACCAGACCTATGACGGGGATATTCATCATTTCCGCCATTTTCACCGCTTTCGAGACTATCATTGACACCAGTTCCTGAGGAGATGTCACCACGATGATACCGTCAACAGCGATGGATTGAAATACAGTCAGAGGAATGTCTCCCGTTCCGGGAGGCATATCTATAAACATGAAATCCACATCATCCCAGATCACATCCGTCCAAAACTGCTTGACGGCTCCGGCGATTACCGGTCCTCTCCAAACTACCGGATCCGTATCGTTTTCCAAAAGAAGGTTGACAGACATGATGTCGATGCCGGTTTTGGTTTTTACCGGATACAGCTCAAATTGGCTGCCCTGGGCCTTTTCTTTTATACCGAACATCTTCGGGATCGAAGGTCCGGTAACATCGGCATCAAGAATGGCGGTGTGATACTCCATTCGGTTCATGGTGACCGCAAGCATGGAGGTGACCAGGGATTTCCCCACTCCTCCTTTGCCGCTGACGATGGCGATCACTTTTTTGACACTGCTCATTTCATGCAGTTTCTCTGAAAAATCGGTTTTCTCTTCTTTTCTTTCTGCACAGTTTTCCGAACAGCTGCTGCAGCTTTGATTGCAATTTTCACTCATAGTTTTAGCTCCTTTTTAGAATATATATTGAATCGTCCTTATAACCTATGATCCTTTTGATCGCCGCCATCGTGTGATTATACTTAAATTGTTATTTCACTGCCTGCTGCAAGATATTCAATATTATCGCCCATGATTGCCTTGAGCCTGTTATAAGCCTCTAAGCCTGTGCAATGGCCCGTATAATATTTCGTATTTGTGTCAAGCAGGTATTTCCCGATTTTATCGACTGTGCTCATTTCTTCACTTTTCCTGCTATCTCCCAATGATCTGCTGGTTAGGTGGAAGCCTCCGATCACATAATCTGGCATGCCGGCCTTTAAACTGTAAAAATGTTTAATAATATTGACGATACCGTTATGGGCGCATCCTGTTACCAGAAGGGCCTTATCTCCTTCTTCGATTATCAGGTTCTGCTCATGTGCAAAGCTGTCCTTTACCATCTCACCGTCCTGCTCCGAGAAAAGACCGGAGTTCGATGCCGGTCCGGGTTCGCTTTGAACCACATTGGAAAACAGCTGGATCCCCCGCCCTATAAAAAAACGGTCCGAGGTAAATACTAATTGACGATGCCCTATAAGTTCTTCGTCAAGGCCTATAAATTCCGGCTCGCCTTCAGAATGCTTTGCATAATGCTTCCCGAAAGCTAAATGATGTATGAAAACTTCAGCTTTTGAGTTCTTCCCCAGAAATGTCTTTAATCCGCCTCCATGGTCATAATGTCCGTGTGATATGATCAGATAATCGATGTCATCTATGTCCACTCCCAATTTCCTGGCATTATCATAGAAAAGTCCGCTTGCTCCCACATCAAAAAGCAACCTGCATTTTTCTGCTTCTATATATAGGCTGAGTCCGTGTTCGCTGCCAAAACTATCGGATGCCGCTGTGTTTTCGGCTAATGTTTTGATGATCATGGTTTACTCTGCCCCCTTTGCTCTCTTATATTTATAGAGTTTTCAACCGGCTCCTTGCCTTCGCCTTTGTCAAACAGCAGCTTTACCGTTTCTTTATATACCTCTTTTACCGCTCTTCCCGAAGTACAGTCAATGTCGACTATGGTTCTGGCATCATTTATTGCTTTTACCGCTTCCGAATCAAAAGGGATCCTTCCGATAAATGGCAGCTTTTGCTCTTTGCAAAATGCCTCTATCTTTTCTGTGTTGTTTGTATTGGTATCATATTTATTTACGCAGACCGCTATTTTAGTTTGGAATTGATTTGCCGTTTTAATAATGCGCTCCATATCGCTGATGCCCGAAAGAGAAGGCTCCGCCACGATTAAGACCATATCCGCTCCGCTAAGAGATGCTATGACCGGGCAGCCTATCCCCGGAGACCCGTCAATTATTGTGAACTTTATCAGGTTTTGTCCTGCGGCCTCTTTCAGCTGTTTTTTGACCTCGGTGACCAACAACCCCGAATTGCCGCTGCCCATTTTTAGCTGAGCGGTAGAAAAGACCCTTTCGCTATTCTTATACAGCATCAATTCCCCTGCCACAGCCGGTTTCATGGATATTGCTCCCACAGGGCAGACATATTCGCATACTCCGCAGCCTTCGCAGCTGAAGCGGTCCACTTTATAAACCTTGCCAGAACACATGGCGTCGCAGTGGCCGGCTTTTTTCGTTCCCTCTTCATCGAAATATACAGAAATTGCATTGAATCTGCAGTTTTGCCTGCAAAGATCACATCCGGTACAGAGGGCTTTGTCTATTTCGGCTTTCGGCAAACCGTAATAATCCGTCTTTTTCGGTAAAGCATCCTGCTCTGTTATCAGATGAAGGTTTGGCGCATCCACATCACAATCGGCAAAGGCCTCAGCAAAAGAAAGCTTGATAAATGCGCCGGCTATGGTAGTTTTCCCGGTACCGCCTTTTCCACTCAGGATCAAGAGCTGCCTCATGCTCCTTCACCCCCTTCATTTTGAACCTCTTTTGTTACCTTTTCAAGAAGACAGATAAAGATATCCCGATATTTTTCGCTTTTCTTAACGGCAATCTCTCCGTTGGAGTTCAGTATCCCAAGCTCGTTGTCAAAAGGTATATGCGTTAATATCTTAATATTTTTTTCTATGCAAAGTTTTTCCGAAGGATTTTCTCCGTTCAGGCATTTGTTGAGAACCACCCCATATTTCTTTCCAAAGAGTTTGACTAACTCGTATACCATGTTTAGGTTATGAGCACCGAATAATGTGGGCTCTGCCACCAATATGCAATAATCCGCATCCTTGATACTTTCCATCACGCTGCAAGCGCTTCCGGGAGGGCAGTCGATAAACACTGGTCTGTCCACATGAACGGGATCATTTTTTTCGCAAGATCCCATGCTTATAAGTCTTTTAATTATAGGGACTCCCGAGGCCTCTCCGGTATTCAATATCCCTGTGGATACTTCCACGCTGTCTGATATCCCCCTTTGGATCTTGCCTATGGCTCTTTCGCTTTCAGTCAAAGCATTCTCCGGGCACACTAAAACGCAGCCTCCGCAAGAATGGCAGATTTCTTTGAATATCAACAGCCTATCCATAATATAAGCAAGAGCATTGAACCTGCAAAGTTCCACACACTTTCGACATCCGATACAGAGGTTATTATTAACCTGCGGTATCATTACCGTTACGGGTTCTTCAATAATGTCCGCAGGTTTAAAAAACAAGTACCCGTTGGGCTCTTCCGCATCGCAGTCAATATAGACTGCCTCTTGCGCTGCCGCTGTTAGGTTGACCGATACCAGTGTTTTTCCTGTACCGCCCTTACCGCTCAGAACAGCTATTATCATGTTTTCGATCTCCGCCTCCATGAAATCCGCCATGTATTTCATCCAGCAAAGGGAGCTTT
>JAKJCD010000131.1:4863-5103 GCA_022706625.1 Bacillota bacterium
TTGCCGCTGAGTACGGCTATCCTCATAATTATCTGCCTCCGTGATCATGAAGTCCGGCGTGAATTTCTTCCAATACGGGCAGTTTGCCGGCAATAAAAGCATCGATGTTGTCGTTTACGAAAACCCCTGTCGTCTTATAGATCTTGATGCCGGCTGCTTTGATCACTGCCGCTGCGTTTTCTCCGCACCTTGGTGTGAGTAATACATCAGCCTTGCTGTCTACGATGGTTTGAGCAGCTT
>JAKJCD010000132.1 GCA_022706625.1 Bacillota bacterium
CACGGGCCACGGCTGGGAACTCCTGAATCGTCTCATCAGATCAAGCTCCGGACAGCTATAAAGCTTCTCGTGCTGTCGTAGAAACAGACCGCTGTCTTCCGGTAACTCCTGTTCCACCAGCGTTAGCTCCCCTTTCACCTCGAACCACATCTTTAACGTGGGCAGCCAGAAATCCGGCAGGTATCTGGTTTCGTCATTCAGCGAGAATCCCTCCTTCTCGTACTCGAAGGGCACGCTCAGGGCGTCAAAGAAGACCGCCCAGCGAGCCTCCAGCCGACTGCGGAATCTGTACCCGTTGTAAATTGTCTCGATAGCTCTTACTTGCATGATCATTGCTCCTTTTAAGGTGTTTTTTGAAACTCACAAAGGAACAGAACAAAATCAATTCCGCAGGCAGAGGAAATCCTTTAGGGCACAGCAATGCCCGTCTTACTCTCAATCATTAAATGTTACTTCATCATCATCCGTGCGAATGTGGCGAAGTGATGTGCAGCATCGCGGCTGCCGCCGGAGCACGACACGCGGAGCAATAGGAATAAAACAGCATAGCCACCTTACCCCTAAACCACCCCTAGCAGCAGGACAAAAGAAAATCAGCAGCATCCGACAGAGCGCTTGACGGCATGGAGCAAGCGAGGCGGCACAGGCTCGCCCTAGGCTTCCCGTGCAGCGCAATGACGTCAGGCGCGGGATAGCAGGGACGTAACGCGAATAGCAAGCATGCACTAAGGCACGATGCGCTGAGCACGAAGCGGCCTGCCGCGGAGAGCTTGGCGCATGGTGCCGGGAGCTGGGCACTGCACAAGCGAAGGCGCGCTGCTTGCTGCGAGCGGAGCGAGTGCAAGCAGCGTGACTGAGCGGGAAAGCAAGAACGCAACGAAGCAATATGCAGGGCTCATGGCTTCTCGGCACAGAGGCGAGATCGCTGCCCTGCGAGCTCTGCGAGCGGGCAGCGGACGAGCGTAACAAGACGGGATACCCGGTGCCGGGTAATTATCCTGATGTTATTAAAGGGGGGTATTAAGCCTCTCTACAAAACGCGGCAATTTTAATAATGAATTATTTTAGTAATTAAGTAAATAATCTAAAAAAGATTATTCGGAAAAAAATATACTACTATGCAGTAAAGCTATCGGCAAAGTGTTTACGAATCTGTTTATTGCCAACAAATCTAGAAAACAACTTATAATTATTCTTATTATAACGAATCCTTCCCGCAATAATTGCAGGATGAATGTTTAATCGTTCTGCTAAGTTAAAAATTTCTTCTGTCGACATGTCATCAGATATATCTGTCCATATACCTTTGGGAATTAAACCATCACGTGTCATTTCATCGGCTTCTTTTTCGATCATATCTTCGGTTCTGATTCTATTACTTCTTATATCCAGATCATCTACAATAAATGGATCTTTTGCCGATAAGTGTTTTGATACATGGGCCAACTCATGCAAAAGACAAAACCAAAAATTATCAATTCTATCATATCGAAGCGTCAGGCCGATAACCGGAGTCATGTCTGACATTAATATAGCAGCGCCATCAAGATAAGTTTTGGATAGGTGAGGTACAATGATCAGATGAATTCCATGTTTTTCAAGATACTCTTTCGCAAGTAACGGGCCCTCATCAAAATAACTCAATCTTGCAATTTCTTGTAAAGTGCTCAGCTTGACTGAACCTTGAATATATTTTGTTTTTAAAGGATTTCTTCTGGCAAGAGACTGCACACGTATGCACCAAGCTGATAGCGCATATACATCCATCTTAGGATTATACCTTCCTCTTTGCCCTTGTCGAAAACATGTCTTATCAATAGTTTTCAACCCACCTACCTCTGCAATAAAATCAGTTAACAGCTCCTCGGCTTTTTCCTTTATATCATCCACCCTTGGGATCCATTTACGTCTTGCCATTTCCCTTAATGGGAATTTAGACCATTCCACTTTTTGAATTTGATCCGGAAAATTACCACCAGGTTCTTTAAGTAATACTTCGGCAGATATGCCCAAGTTTTTATTTAGTGATCTCATCATAGCAAGGGTCAGTGGCCGTTTCCTATTTAAGACTTCAGAAACCTTACTTTTAAGACCAATATAAGGCATCATATCCTTTTGAACGAGCCCTAACTGTTCCATACGAAATTTTATCGCGTCAATTGGATCGGGTCGACTAATAGGATATTTTTTTTCCTCATACATTTCTACAAGCGCTGTCAGCAATTCCAACTCATCCATTTCTTCAGTACCGGATTTGGCACCCATAAGCTGGTCAATGAGCTTCAGAGTCGCATTATAATCTTTTTCATTTTTTATAAGGCGTTTAATCAATTTATATTACCTCTGCATTAATTTTATCATACTCTTTGTGTGTTCCAATAAAACGTATAAATACCGTTTTTGAGTCATAGTTGATTCTGACGATCAACCTATATTTATTGCCAGCGATATTAAAGACGACCCGGTTGTTCCTAAGAATGCTGGCAGATTTATACTTAGTTTTTATATCCGCCGAAGATGACCACTGAGCATGTTGAGCTTCATAATACCAAGCCTTTAACGATCCCTCAGCATCACAATACCGTTCATAAAATTCAACCAAAGTACTTTTCGCTATGACATGCATTATATAATAGGTTCCCAAAAATTAGTCAACAATAAAGTTCCCATATTGGGAACTATTTTATATATTTCTATTATTTTAATGGCTTATATATTCAATTTTAATATAAAAACCATGAATTTTATTTTTTATAATCCCCTCTATTTATATATACCCCGTTACTGTCTTTTCTGCTCTCTCTAATCTGTGAGTTCGGGTATAAAGCTCTTGCTTTCCTGATAGCGCCCCTAGGGTCATTCGCCGTCACTTTAAGCTGTTCCACAAAATGTCCGTTTACAAATCTGTCAACTCTGTATTCATGTTTTTGCATAGTGACTTAACCATTGTCCTGATGTAAATAATAATTCTCTGCTGTTGAGTCCAGCAGTTTTAAAAAATAATCAAAATCCTGTTGACACGATATTCTCAGCTCAGGATCGATGACTCCGATATTTTCTCTAAAAAATCTGTCTACCCATTTTATGTATTCTTCCTGCGCCCGATGTTTAACCACAGGGCTCTTATTCTGTAAATGCCGTTGAAGATCCAGCACGGCAGCTTGTATTTCGTAAATCGATTCCAAGGGTGTCATTGTTTTAATCTCTTGCGGAATGCTCTCGGCCGTTCGTAATCAGGCAATGACCATATGCCTTTCTTTGCGGACCTGGCTTCCTGCTCGGCTTGAAGAAACTCTTCCCGGTATGGAGGTTTTAAGTATTCCAGGAATGCCTCGGCGTGCCCTTCCCTGACCATTTCCATGTGGTCATCACCGATTTAAAGATGCCTATAATCGACGGGATAGAACTTCTCAAAAGCATCAAGAACCAAAGACCGGAGACCATCGTCATTCTTATGACCGCCTATGCTTCCGGAGAGCCGGCAAGCAATGCGATGAAAGAAGGCGCGTATGATTATATTGAAAAGGGAAACATTCACGATGAGATCAGAACGGTTGTGCATATCGCGTTGATGAACAAAGGTTTGATCAGCGATGATCCGGCAGGAGAAAAATCAAACTCTATTTCTGAGGATAAAGACCTTTGAGGACAAAGAACAACTGCCGGAGATCATCGTCAGATATGCCCTTCAAGATCTTCGTGAGGCGGGTTTCAATATCTTTCCGGTTTGCAATACACTGTTCGAAGCGGAATAGTTCGGATAATTCTATTTCAAAGGCATCGGCGATTTTAACAAGGGTATCGAAAGACGGATTCTGCTGGCCGCGCTCGACTTCACCGATATATTTATAGCTGATATCAGCCTTCGAACCCAATTCCTCCTGAGTCCACCCCTTTGCCTTTCTGATGGCGCGTATTCTCCGGCCAAGAAGGACTCTCTTGCTTTCCCGATGCTTTTCCATGTATGGAAATATAGAAGGTATCTAATGGATATTAAACCCTGTATTGGTGTTAATATGACTTGACATAATACCAATATTGGTTTTTAAAATTACAAATACCACAAATGCATGGCTGATCGTCGCTTCATGTTCAGGCACCAATAGTTTTGGGGATTGTTAAATACGAATATCTGATTTGCGCTAGCTCTGCGGAAGAAGAACTTAATTCACGATGGGTACACCGGTTGCTGACAATACCAAATGGGAAGATTCAAGAGAGATTGCTTTAAAAAGAGACAACCGAAAGTGCAGAAACTGCGACGCTGAATCAAATATCCATGTCCATCACCTTATCCCTCGTTATCTCGGCGGCTCTGACGATCCGGAGAATCTTATAACTCTATGCTCCGCATGCCATGCTCAGCATCACCCTACACTTCAGATGGCCTTATCGAAATCAATCATTGAAAAATGGGCAATCAGATTAGCCCAGCTTCTTGATTTTTCAAACGAGATACCGCAGGACATGGATAAAGTAAGAATTGCACTGAAATTATTGTCCAAGGACCAGTTTCGCGAAGGACAGCTTGAGATTGTTCTTGCTGCATTGCGAAATGAATCAATGCTTGTCATCCGTCCTACCGGATCAGGAAAGTCGCTATGCTACCAGGTCCCCGGATTAATTAAACAGGGCACCTCCTATGTATTTTCTCCGCTTAAAGCATTAATGGTAGATCAGAGTATCGGACTTCATGAGAACACTATCCCTGCCACGTTTATAAACAGCGATCTGACTCTTAAAGAAAAGGAGACCCGCTATCAGCTTCTGGAAAAGAAAGCCCTGAAGTTTCTGTTCCTGACACCGGAACGATTTGATCCGGAAAAAGTCAGAAACGGCGACGAAATTAGCAGGCTGAAGAAAATGAATCCGCGTTATCTGGTAGTCGATGAGGCGCACTGCGTTGACAGATGGGGCAATGATTTTCGCCCAAGTTACGGAAGGCTGGCCGAAGTGCGGACGCAATTAGGCAATCCCCCGACACTCGCATTTACAGCCACTGCCGGATTAAAAGCTCAGAGACGCATCCTTGAATCAATGGGCATTCCTGATGCGAAGGTTTTTATTTCAGATATTGATCGACCGAATATTGCGC
>JAKJCD010000133.1:0-232 GCA_022706625.1 Bacillota bacterium
AACCACCCGGTTTTCGACCCCGAGGCTGATATCCAAATTTCTGTATCCGATATTAAGGTCTATAAGCAAAACCGAGTGTCCCTCTTTTGCAAGCACCGCCCCCAAGTTGGATGTGATAACCGTTTTTCCTACGCCGTCTTTTCCGGACGCCACAACTATGATTTCGCCCATTTCGTCTCCTTTATATCCAAACCCTTACCGTTATTCCGTAACGGTGGTATCGAGCCGGTAG
>JAKJCD010000133.1:331-4736 GCA_022706625.1 Bacillota bacterium
CCGCCACTGCGATTTTCGGATCCTCTGTAGGAGCCATTGCAACAAACCAGGAAAAATTATCATAATCATCCTTGAATCTATCGATGGTTGCTGTGGTGACCCTCCCTCTGGAAAGGTTGAGCACTGCCTGTCTGGATGCCGCATTTTCAGATTTATAGACATCGGAATAATCCTTTAGCAGCCGGTTCATCTCGACTTCTACCTGATCCCAGCTCAAAGCGGAATTGATCTTCTTTAAATGGGTTTTAAGGTATTCCACCTCATCCACGGGATGGATCTTCCCGGCTCTTTCTGCAGTGCCGGTTTTAGCGGCCACAGAAACGGGGAAATTTCCGAAAAAGGTTCTGGCGCTGCCTCTGCTCCCCTGAGCGACCCGGCGCATGCCGCCATTACCGATGGTGGCAACATAATTTGCTATTTGCAGTGGAGTATATGCATTTTCGCCCTGTCCTATCGATATGTTCAATTCGTCCCCCAGCGTCCAGGCAGCTTGATTGAAATACGAGAACTTGCAAAGGTCGCATACTGTTTCGATCATATCATCCCGGATGCCGAGTTTCGCAAGACGCCCTAAAATGGTACTGCGGCTGGGATTTTCCTCTGTCCATCCGACGATAGTATCGATTTGATTCATAAGCAATTCTTTATTTTGGATAACTTCGTCCTTGAAATATATCTCTGCTCTGCCGATGAGCACGTTTCTCAAATATGTTTTCATAGCCGACATCTTGCGTTCTTCACTGGGCACGGCTACTACCGTTTCAGCTATTTCAATGCCGGTTTTCTGCCCTAACCCGTACTGCTCCGCATAATGGGTGATTTTCTCTATATTCATCTCTTCGCCGAGGCCCAAAGAGGTCCCTTTATAAAAATCTCTGCCTGTAGCCAGGTCAAAAAAGTAATAGTTGCAGGATACTTCTATCCCTTCATAAAGATTAAGATATCCGTGATTGCCTCCATACATGTTCCAGACGATACAACCATAAGTACGGTTGCCGACACGGACTGCGCCGCCGTCCCTGAGCCTCCGCTCCGGGTCAAGCCCGCTTTCCAGAGCCGCAGTCGCCGTTACCATTTTAAAGGTTGACCCCGGCTGGACTGCCGTTCTTGCCGCAACATTGAACAGGGGCAGCGGCGCCAAAGGGTCTCTTGGGTTTACGGACTGTAAAGATGCCCAGTCCTCTTTGCTTATACCTGTGGCAAACAGGTTCGGATCGAAGGAAGGCTCCGATGCCATAGCCAGTACATTTCCGGTCTCCGTTTCAATTGCCACAACAGCGCCTACATTGGCTTTTTTATAAGCTTTACCGTATTTATAATTACCGTAGATACTTTCAAAAGTACCGGCTGTCCTGATTTTTTCCAAAGCCTGCCGTAAAGCTTCTTCCGCTGTTTCCTGCAGCTGAAGGTCTATTGTCAAATAAATTGTTTTACCTTTTTCCGACTTGATATCACTGATGGTACGGACCAGATCCCCATATGCGTTTACCTCCACGTTTTTAACGCCGTCCTTGCCTCTGAGCAATCCTTCAAAGGCTTTTTCAACACCGTCCTTGCCCACCATATCGCTGGCGCTATAGCCTTTCTCAAGATATTCGGCTTTCTCGCTTTCGGAGATTTTCCCCAGATATCCGATTATATGTGCTGCTGTTGTTCCGTTAGGATAGAATCTTACCGATTCGGCAACGACATCCACAGCAGGGAATTGCATTCCGCGTTCCTTTAAAGTGACAATGGTTTGAGGCTGGACATCGCTGGCTATGGTAGCCGGTATATAGCTCATATAACCTTGGGCCGCAACCTCATTTCTGACGACCATGATTTTCCTTGCATCTGCATCGGAAAGCAAAGGATCTATCTCGAAATAGTCCCGAAGGGATTGAAAAGCTTCATTGGCAGTCAGCTCGCAATCCAAATGATAACGGCCCAAAAAGCCTTCTTTATCTAAATCTTGAAGGTATTTCATTTTTTTTACTGAAATAGGAGGATAAATACTATGTATTGTTTGAAGCTGCGTCTGTGCATCATAATTGTCCAGCCCCTCATCAATACTGTTTCTTTGGCGGATCTCGCTAAAGGCTTCCTCAGCTGTAAAGTTCATCGGCATTGCCTGGGATTCCAGCCATTCTTCTATCGTCCTCTGATATGTGTAGTAAAAAGCCCCGTCTGCATTTCGTATGATCGGGAAATTATCGTTAACGGTATCACCGTTATTCTCCAATATATTGATCAACTTAAGGGCCTGGTTATTGATCTCGTCGTCATTAAGGTTTCCTTCCGAGAAGAACACGGTGAAACTGGGGCGATTTCCGGCAAGCAAACGTCCGTACCGATCCAGTATCTCCCCTCTCGGAGCGGAGGTATAAACGCGCTTTATGCTTATGGATTCCGCTTTTTTTTCCCATTCGCTTCCTTCCACTACCGTAAGTGTAAAGAGCCTGACAAACAGGAATGTCATCAGAGTAACGGTAACCAACAATATTTGATTGTGTCTAAGCTTGATCCACTTCATATGCGTTTTCGTCCCTCAATCCAAATATAGCCTTCTTCTCTTGTAATATCTGTCTCTTGGATAGCGAATGTCCCTTTTCCCTACAGCAAGGTAAAAAGCTACCATGATGATAAAATTGAAAACCAAAAGAACCGGAAGGCCTTTAATCATGTAAATAAAACTGTAATTGCTTTTAAAGATCATCAGTATCAACCAGTAAATCACATAATAAAGCCCGGTGCCCATGATCGAAACAAAAAAAAGGTTCAATATGCTGTCTCTATATAAATAATGCCTGATCTCGCTCATTAAAAGAGCAATCAAAAAATAAAGTATTGCGGATGGTCCAATGAGTATCGAAAAACCTATATCCTGCAGCAATCCGAAAATCACTCCAAACACTAATCCCTGATTCCCTTTATACAGAAATGAAAACAGCACTGTCATACACAGGATGAAATTAGGAGTAATGCCTGCAATGTTAAAGTTAAGCACCAATGTGGATTGGAGCAGGAAGGCGGCAATAAAAAAAATCAAAACAGTTCTGTGTTTCATTATTCTAATTGCTCCGTAAAATGTACCCCGGTCATGATCACCGTTACTTTACGGATTCCGGTAAAATCCGCCGATGGCTCGATTTCTACGGTGTGCAGAAGCGCATCTTTGTTCCATGTTATTTTGCTGATCTTGCCTATCGGTATCCCTTGAGGATATATCTCCATACCTGAGGTCACCAGCATATCTCCTTCTATTACTGCGGCGCTCTCATCCAGCATATATCCGGCGATTTTACCTTTACCGTCCCCGGAAAGGATGCCTATAAGATCTAAGTCACGGAAAACCTGAAAGCTGACATCGTTATTCTCGTCAATGATGGAGATAACTTTTGCCCAGTCCGGACCCACATCCAATATCCTGCCCACAAGACCGTCCCCGTTTATGACTGCGGAATCTTTCCTCACACCTTGTTCGGTTCCTGCATTTATTGTGAATATTCTGTAAAGATTCGACCCGTCCATAGCAATCACTTTAGCAGTGACATAAGTATAGTCTTCGGTCGGATCTATGTAATTCATAGCCTCCGTCAAATGCCTGAGGTCAGCCAGATCTTCTTTTAATAATGACTGTTCGATAAGTTCCTTTCTAAGCTTGGCATTTTCCTCCGAGAGAGTTTCATTTTCAGCTATCAGCTTCCGAAATTGGAAAACTCCTTTGAATGTGACCCCTATCCAATTTTCCGCATCGTTTATCGGCTCCTGCAAAAAAACGCTGACCCGTTCCAACTGTATCCCGAGCCAGGAGTTGCTTCCCCGGCTTACATACGAGGCAACCGTCAGGCCTAAAAGCAACATTAAAATAATCCCCGCTATAACGACCCTAAAATGCTCGCGGTACCATTTCATAGCTTACCCCTAAAATCTCCTGTCCCTCATAGTGTAGCGTTTGATGTTATTAATCTTATCCAGACTTTTTCCCGTACCCTCGGCAACCGCTTCAATGGCATTCTCCGCCACAACTACATTGATCCCCGTTTGCTGTTCGATAAGTTTGTCCAATCCTTTTATAAGAGCTCCTCCGCCTGCAAGTACTATTCCGTTCGCAACAATATCGGCTGCGAGTTCTGGCGGTGCATTTTCCAGCGTGTTCCTGATGCCCTCAATGATAATACCGATGATTTCCTCCAAAGCCTTGATCATATCGGCCGATGATACGGTTACAGACTTGGGGAGGCCTGTGATCACATCTCTGCCTTTTGCCTTCATTGTAAGCCTTGCATCTCTTACTTCTAAACCCGGATAAGCGCAACCTATACTGATTTTCAGATCTTCAGCCGTTTTGGCTCCCACATATAAATTATAATTCTTCCTAAGATATGCAATGATCGCCTCATCCATTTCATCGCTGGCAACCCTG
>JAKJCD010000133.1:4781-5081 GCA_022706625.1 Bacillota bacterium
ATCCGAAGTCCCGCCGCCTATATCGGCGATCATATGCCCGTTGGGCGCATCCACGGGAATGCCCACACCGATAGCAGCCGCCATCGGTTCGTTAAGGATATAGACTTCCTTTGCCCCCATCTGCCGCAGCACTTCTTCAACTGCACGTTTTTCTACTCCGGTTACTCCGGAAGGCACCCCGACAACGATCCTCGCCCTTGTAAACAGAAGCCTCTCCGGAAGCACCTTACGAAGAAATTCACGCAGCATGGCCTGAGTCATCATGAAATCGGATATGACACCGTCTTCAAGCGGACGTAC
>JAKJCD010000134.1 GCA_022706625.1 Bacillota bacterium
TGTCCGTCCCCATATTCAAAATATTCTTTTCCATCGGATATATAGACTTTAAAGCTGTACGCCATCTTTACCACCTCAACATAGATTATCGACTGCTTTTAAATCTATTATACATAAGTATTGACAAGAAAACAAGTATGGAATACAATACCAATATAGACTATGGAATATAAATATTAAAATAGTCTATATGCGAATCCAGAAAGGAGGTTTTTGACAACTGAATAGCATATTCCGGGGAGAAATACAAACGTCTTGCTAACAGCTACGCCACGACCCCGGACACATGGGCGAGCGGGCCAGCCTAAAGGCTGATACCTTCAAGACCGGTAAAGCGGCTGGTAACGGCAGCTTGCCCGTCAAACGGCGGGAAATACGTGGCGGCTTCTGCGGTGCAGGGTTAAGGCACAGGTGAAGGGTAGCCGGGATATGTGCAAAGAAAGGAAAGACCGCAAATCTACTGCAATAGACTTACGGTCAGGTAAAAAAGAAAATTTACTTTATCACCAGTATAGTGGATGAATGGCGGAAAAGCAACATCCAGTTTTCCGTACAGGGCTGACTCGCTGAAGGGAGGAAGTGTACCATGAAGTATTTCGTGGATGAAACCCATAAAAACAATGTGATGAAGGTTATCCGGGATAAAAGACTGGTTTACCCGGACGGACAGGTAGACTGCTATTACCTGCCTGCATTATTCATCTTGCTATCTACTAAAAACAACCTTTACAAAAAAACAAGAAATTACATCACTGCGGATGGAATAGACTTTGAAGCCATGATGGAGAAACAGGACTTTTCAAGCGGCGAAGCAAAGCTTGTAAGGCTTGCAGCCAATCTGTATAACGCTTCCATGGAAGTAACACCGCAGGAGCTTATCAACACACTGGACGACAGAAATTATGACCTGGCAATGCAGGCAATCCGTTTCAGACGGTATGGCTGTCATATCGAAAATCTGCTGGAAAGAGAAATGGATATGGAAGCAGACATCGAAATGGACGTGGAAACGGATATAGCTTTTGAAATGGAGCTTTAATTTTATCCCTGAAGGGGCATCAACGTAAGAAGGCTGGAGAGAATGGGAGCCTTAGAGGCTATGGAGCAGCGCTGGAGCCATGGCCCTGCCCTGACGGGCGGGCCAATCCCCGCTCCGGCTGTCGTGGATAAAGGGGAGTCTTCGTAGTCGTCGGGGGTGCGCGTAACTACCCTTTTAGGGTAGGCCAGCATATTGTTTGTATAGACGGCTGGCTACCGCCGCCGCCCATACAAACAGCTGGTCGGGGGATAACCCCCAACCCCCCCGCCCCTAAAGGGGAGCTAAGAAAGGGTGAGCATATGAGGAAAGAAAAAATGTTTGCCATGCGGATGAGCCAGCCAGATTATGACCGCATCCAGCATAAAGCAGAGCAGGCTGGCATGAGCATGACGGGCTTTATTACCGCATCGGCTTTGGGCAAAAATATCGTGGTGGTAGATGGACTGGACAAGGTTATTGTCGAACTAAAAGCTATCGGCAAAAACCTGAACCAGTTGACTATCCTATGCAATATGGGCAGGATTACCTGCCTTGACCTGACGGAAATAAAATCCTCTTTCGGCACAGTGTTTGACTATCTATATGAGCGGATGGAATAGAGGTTGATACTATGGCGATTATCTATGCAGTCCGGGAAAAAACACAGAGCAAGATAGCCATGCGCAAGGTGATGGAATATGCGGCTCAGGATAAAAAGACCCTGTACGAAGACGAAAACGGGCAAAAGTACAAGCTGCTGTCGGGGCAAAACTGCTGCGGGGATACCGCCTTTAAGGAATTTATGACCACCAAGCGGCAGTACAAGAAAGAAAAAGGTGTGTACTTTTACCAGTACGTCCAGTCCTTCAAGTCGGACATCGGGGTAACGCCGCAGGAAATCCATCAGATGGGCGTTGAGCTTGCAAAGTATTTCAAAGGCTATGAAGTGCAAATCGCAACCCACATTGACCGCGACCACTGGCACAATCATCTGGTGGTTAATTCGGTTAGCTGTGAAACGGGGTTGAAATTGCAATTTAACGAAAAGAATCTGGAGCAGCTTCGTACTCTGTCGGATGAAATCTGTATGGCACATGGGCTGGATATTTTAAAACCCTATCAAAAGCCGAAACAAAAGCCAATGAGCGCGGGTGAGTACCGCGCTGCGGTAAGGGGCGGCAGCTACAAATTCAAGCTGATGAATGCAATTGACCAGGCCATGGCACAGAGCCGCACACGGGAAGAATTTATTTTCCGCATGAATCAAATGGGCTACCAAGTGAAATGGATACCGCACCATAAATATATCACCTACACTACACCGGAAGGTCAAAAATGTAGGGATAACAAGCTCCATGAAACCAAGTATTTAAAGGCTGAAATGGAGGGATATTTCAGTGCCAAACTTAGAAGAATTGAAACAACGCAACAAGTCGGATATACCGGAGGGCATCCCGCCGGTACAACCCCAGCAGACAGTAACAGTACCCTATCTGCCGCAGGTCAGCGCAATACCCACCGACCAGTGGAATATGATGCTGGAGAGCCAGACCGCAGCCATACAGCGGTTGCAGGAATTGACGGCATACATCTCCACCCTGCCAACCGTAGACGACGTAAACAAGATGATGAAGAATTACTACCAGAACGTTTACGACAAGCAGACGGATCACCTGTCGAATACCATACGGAAAGAGCATCAGCGGATTATGGAGAATATGACTTCGAGTATGGAGAAGACGACGGATACGATTGGACGGAAGATGACCAATACACTGGAGGACTGGGAGAAAAAGCTGCGTCACAGGGACATGTCGCCCATAAAAATGAAAGCCAAATGGGCAGGAATCGGGGCGTTGACTTCAACGATATTGTGGCTCTTGCTAAGGCTGTTGACGACCTCGTAAACCCCTATAACCCCGAGGAAGAACGAGAAAAGAAAAAGAAGTATGTTCCTAAAGGCAATCATAAAAAGCAGAAAAGGAAACAACACCAACAGCATCATGATTATGATTTAAGCCTGTAAAGGGAGGTTGATGGAATGAGAATAGCAGTATATCGATACAACAGCTTTCGAGAATTATGGAACCGGCTATGTGAGGTTTTTCGGAATACGTCCGGGGAAATTCATTTAGGCGATGATACACCAGATACTAAGCGGAGCGAAATAAAAATAGGCAGAACGCTGTATATCGTAAACAGCCGATATAACGGCAAAGAGAACATCATAGACAAATTCAAGCGGCTGATTACAAGAAAACTGGAAAACCAAAGCAAAGGAAACTGATTTTTAAAGGCGGGATACGGTAATGCTATATCCCGCCTGACACCTTATATATAGTGCAAATTGGTTGATATGCACCTGTGAAAATTATATAATATATTCAACCGATTTGTTGCTGGGAAAGGAAGGATTATGAGAAAACAGCAACAAACAAGAACAGCTATCTATTGCAGGCTCAGCCGCGACGATGAGCAAAGCGGTGAGAGCATGAGCATTGAAAACCAACGGAGTATGCTTACCCGCTACGCTAAAGAAAACGGACTGGAAATCGTGGACTGGTATATTGATGACGGATGGAGCGGAACCAATTTTGACAGGCCGGATTTTCAGAGAATGAAAAGTGACATTGAGGACGGAAAAATAGATGTCGTACTGGTTAAGGACTTAAGCCGGTTAGGGCGTAATCAGATAGAAACCAGCCTTTGCATACAGGTGTTTTTCCCTCAATATGATGTGCGTTTTATTGCGGTCAGTGAAAACATTGACACTGCCAAAGGTGAAGATGATTTCATGGAACTGCGCAACCTGTTCAACGAATGGTTTGTGCGGGATACCAGCCGAAAGGTTAAAAACGGTTACCGCCAGCGGGCGTTAAATGGGGATTATACCGGAGCTTTCGCTCCCTATGGCTACAAAAAGGACGAGCAGGACAAGCACAAGCTGGTACCGGACGATAATGTAGCCCATGTGGTTAAGCGGATATTCCAGATGGCGGTGGAGGGATACAGCCCTTACAAAATCAGTATGGCACTAAGAGCAGACAAAATCCTCACACCAAGAGCGTATACGGCACAGCAGTTTCAGCGTTATGTCACCGTCTTTAACCCGAAGCATCCCTACGATTGGGCCAACATGACCATTAAAACCATCATTCAAAACAAGGTGTACCTGGGGCACATGGTCAGCCATAAAAACACAAAAAGGTCTTTTAAAAGCAAAGACATTGTACAGGTGCCAAAAGAAGAATGGATTGAGGTCAAAAACACCCATGAGCCGCTAATAGACGAAGAAACCTTTGAACTGGCGCAAAAGATTATTCGGGTAAAAAAGCGCCCCACCAAAGAAGGGGAACACCAGATATTTGCCGGATTGCTTAAATGTTCCACCTGCGGACAAAGCCTGTCCTTTGCAAGGGGCGGCGATAGCAAATACAATGGCGGCAAAGGCGGACGAGGAAGTTTTGCCTGCAACCAGTCCCGGCGCAAAGGCAAGGGATATTGCAGTTTTCACTACATCAGCTATCTTGATATCTACACCATAATTCTGGAGGACATACGGAAGAATGCGGCTATTGCAAGGGAAAACGAAGCCGCCTTTGTAGAGATGGTGTCAGACATCAGCAAGGCTAAGCTCAAAAAACAAGTATCGGCGGCAGCTAAAGAAAAGGAAAAGCTAAGGCACAGGGAAACCGAACTGCAAGCCATTTTACGCAAGCTCTATGAGGACAATGCGCTGGGCAAAATCTCTGATGAGCAGTTTATATCCCTGTCAAAGGACTTCACCGCCGAGCAAAAGCAGATAAAGGAGCGGCTAAAGGCTTTGGATGATATCCTAAGCGAGGTGGCAGGAAAGCAGGAAAGCACAGCGAAATTCCTTGAACTGGTGCGG
>JAKJCD010000135.1 GCA_022706625.1 Bacillota bacterium
TAGACCGGATTTCATCCTTGAACGCCTCAGTGATACAGGCAGCCTGCTCGGAATAGGGATAAATTCTGCCGCTGCTTTCCTCTCTTGCCAAGACCCCTAATTCGCCAAACAGAGCAATTGTTTCGGCCGGATCCAGATGATCGAAAGCATGCCGAACCATAGAAATATCGCTGCCTCCATAATCCTCCCATTTGCATAGGCGATTGGAAAAATTGCATCTTCCATTTCCCGTTGCTGATATTTTCTTGCCCAGTAGGGAATTTTTTTCAAGTAGAAGGACACTTCCTGAAGGCAATAACCGGGAAGCGGATAGAGCAGCCATCATGCCTGATGCCCCTCCGCCTATAACCGCTACCTTATATGCCTGTGCTTGCATCAATGTTCCCTTCTTTTATCTTTTTACAATCCGTCGCAGCAGATTCATCAGCCCGATAACTTCTTAAGAGTACACCGCCAATAACAGTGTTAGCCCCTGAGAGAATGAAAATACCTCCTGTCACAGCTACCAGGCTCAATCCTGCAAGCAGAGGATTAAATAGACAGTATACCCCTAAAACCAAGCTGAGGATACCTCCGCCCAATTCCCAGTTACAGCCTCGAACCTTATTCTTGCGCAACTCTGTAAAAGCGGTAATGCGGAGCACTCCCGTGAACTGTGACCACAATCCGAAGAAGATCACTATCATCCCGTCGGTAAGAATCATATTCGACAGTACGACTACCGATAATACTAAAGTTATGAGACCTTCAGCAAACAGCGCTGGAGCATGCGGCGCTGTTTTGCGGAAGACTATAAAGGCAAGCATATTGCATAAACCGCATACCAACATTGAGATGCCCAGTGGAAAGGCAAATGCTATAAAAGGAGCTCCCGGATTGGCAAAGTACCAAATACCCGTACCGGCCAGGAGTATACCTGCACATATAACTACGATTCGCATGAAGGCTACCTCTTTTCTGTTGCTTCGCTAAATCAGTTAAATAAAAGCCCCGGGGCAGTTTGTAAATCAGCTTTTATTATATAATTACAGCCCACCATCGTCAACCGGAGGAATCGCCTGTTTTTAGATGCGAATTTTAATCATTTCAGTTTTCATTGATGAGTGCAGATTTAGCAGGATGCGGACTTGATTGAAAATCTGAAATGCTTCGAAAAAGCAACGGAAATCAGAGAAAAGGCTGTGTTCTGTTGCCTTTGAGTTTCCTGTCAGAATTTAGGCTCTGTTTCAGCTGTTTAGTAAGAGCGATTACAAATGGGACATTTTGATTAGTTATCGACAACGGAGTAATTGCCTGATGCCGGAGACCGCTGCCCTGATTTTATTCACTGAAAGAATAGCATAAATCGAAAATATCCTGTATAATCATATTACATTAGTCAATAGCACAATGATTCGGAGGGGGAAAAACTTGACGAAGAACGTAATGGTCTGTGTAACGCAGCAAAAGACCTGCGACCGTCTTATTCGATATGGTCATCAGCTGTTAGGCGAGAGTAAAGGCGAACTGTTCATCATCCATGTAGCCCACTATCAGTTTAAATTCTTAGGCAGTTCAAAAGAAGGAGAAGCCTTGGAATACCTGTATGAAAAAGCTATGGAATACGGCGCCCAGCTTACCGTAGTCCGTTCAAACGATGTAGAGGATACACTGGTCGACCTGGTTAAAAAATATAAAATAACTCATATCATCCTCGGAGAATCCGGCGAGGCGGCGGAAAGCAGCAATGTCGTGCAACAGCTTACAAACCGTGTGGAAAAACAGGCACAGGTCATTGTCATCCCTTCCGGCGATTTACATTAAATAGACAGTATGTCGCACAAATCCATAATGGTTCCATTCCAGACACGCTTCATATCCAATGCTTTATCAAGGTCCATATCGATGATACTGCCGCCCTTGATACCGACAGCTTTGCTTCGGTTGCCGGAAAGAAGAAGCTCAATGGCCCGATACCCCATGAGGCTGGCCAATATGCGATCCCTTGCCGTAGGGGAGCCTCCTCTTTGGGTATATCCTAAGACTACTGCCTTTGTTTCCAATCCGGTCCTCTGCTCTATGATTTTTGCCAGCTCCGCAGTGCCAAGTTCTGCTCCCTCAGCCCGAATGATCAGGCTGTGAAGCTTTCCCCTGTTTTTCCCCTGTATGATTTTTCTGCACATGGCATTTAAATCCGTCTCTTTTTCCGGTATAAGAATGTATTCAGCGCCTCCCGCCAGCCCTGCATAAAGAGCTATGTCTCCGCAATTTCGCCCCATTACTTCCACTACGGTGCACCGCCCGTGTGAGGAAGAAGTATCCCGGATATTGCTTATAGCTGAAAGGACCGTATTTACGGCTGTATCAAAACCAATGCTGCATTCGGTATAGGCCAGATCGTTGTCGATAGTCCCGGGAAGCCCCATAACACTTATCCCTGCATGGGACAATTCCCTCCCCCCTGTCAAAGAACCGTCTCCACCTATTACCACAAGCCCGCCGATTTCAAAGTTCTCAAGCATATCCAAAGCCCTTTTGAAGCCTGCAGGCTCCATAAATTCCTGACTTCTGGCAGTTCGCAGCACTGTGCCTCCCCGTTGTATGATATCCGAAACGGAGGATACTTCCATTTCTGCTATGTCACCCTCCAAAAGTCCTTCGTAACCCCGTCTGATCCCGTATACTTTGACCTTGTTGTACACAGCTCCCCTTACTACTGCTCTGATTGCCGCATTCATACCCGGTGCGTCACCGCCGCTTGTCAATACTCCTATTGTCCTCATTTTCAGATCTCCTCGTATAAATAGTGGTGGCCTTTATTCTATCTGATGTTTTCCCGGCCGATAAAGACCTCCAGTTCTTGAAAAAAATCTTCGGAAGAGTCTACCCACAGTTTTGTGTCGGCTCTGAAGCATTTACCGGTTTTTGCCCCATAGATAAGAACGGGACGATCTCCGGGGTAGCGGCACAAAATATCTTTGATATCGTGTAAAGCGGCTTCTTCATCCATGATAACCGGGATCCTGAGCTTTATGGGTTCTTGCTTCGTCGCCCTGCGGAACTCCTCGATGGTGAAGATTTTATCCGCAAGGATTTTGGGAGCCTCCTCTTCTTTGCAGTTCACTACTCCTTTTATAACAACTATGTTGTCCTCCGAAAGAAGCTCTTTATATCTTTCAAAGACATTGGGGAATACCACTGCTTCTATTGTCCCGAACAGGTCCTCCACCTGAATAAAGGCCATCATGTTATTCTTCCTTGTGACCAGGGTCCTTTTACCGGTTATGATGCCTGCCATGGTCACCGTCATACCATCTTTACTCAAGTCACCTTCCTCGCTGTGGGTAAGCTCCTCCGTGGTGTTGGCCTTGAGGGCCTTGATCTCCTCCGCATAGGCGTCCAGGGGGTGACCCGTTACATAAACTCCGAGCATCTCTTTTTCCATAGCTATTAGCAGCTGGTGAGAAAAGTTTTCGATTTTCGGCAGCGAATCCATATAACTGCACCGGCGCATTATATCATCGTTTTGTTCAAACATAGAAAGCTGTCCGGCAATGGTGCGCCGGCTGTCACTCTGAGCCGCCTCTATGAGGCCTTCGTAAACGGCCATGAGCTGGGCCCTGTTTTCATTGATACTGTCAAAGGCTCCTGCCTTGATCAGGCTTTCCAGGGCTTTTTTGTTTACTTCCTTGATATCTATTTGCTGAATAAACTCGAATATATCCTTAGGCGGTTTTTTTTCACGCATACGCGTTATTGCTTCGACCACACCTTCCCCGACATTTTTCACTCCCAGAAGCCCGAAGCGGATCTTCCCGCCGCTGACTTTAAACTTCTTTTCGCTTTCGAGGATGTCTGGTGGCAGCACTTCGATCTTCATTTCTTTACAGTTCTGGATATACCGGGCTATCTGGGCGGCGTCTCCTATGACGCTGCTCATCAAAGCAGCCATAAACTCCACCGGATAATGGGTCTTGAGATAGGCTGTCTGATAGGCCAGCACAGCATAGGCCGCCCCGTGAGATTTATTGAAGGCATACTCAGCGAAGCTTTCCATCTGGCTGAATATGGCCTCTGCCGCTCTTTCGGAAATACCGTTCCTGATGCAACCTTTGATTTCAGGCCTCCCTTTATCGTCATCCTTTCCATAGATGAAATACTGTTTTTCCTTTTCCATTACGTCCCGCTTTTTTTTGCTCATAGCTCTGCGTACGAGATCACTGCGCCCGTAAGTATAGCCGGCAAGGTCACGAACGATCTGCATTACCTGCTCCTGGTATACCATACAGCCGTAGGTAACTGAAAGAATAGGTTCCAGGCTTTTGTGTATGTACCGTATGCCTCCGGGATTTTTTTTATTCTCTATGTAATCCGGTATGGAAGCCATGGGTCCGGGACGAAAGAGTGAAATACCGGCAACGATATCTTCAAAACAGTCGGGCCGAAGGTTCATCATAAACTGGCGCATGCCGGAGCTTTCCAGTTGGAAAACTCCAAGTGTGTTTCCGCTGCTGATAAGCTCATACACCGCTGGATCGTCATATTCCATATCCGAAAAATCTATTTTTATGCCGTGATCGGCATCTATCATTTCCAGCGCATCACGAATGACTGTCAAATTTCTCAAGCCGAGAAAATCCATTTTTAATAGTCCCAGCTCCTCAATTGTCCCCATAGTAAACTGGGTAGCAATGCCTTTTTCCGCTAAATACAAAGGGACATACTCTACAATGTCCTTCTTCGTGATCACCACTCCCGCAGCATGAGTCGAAGCATGGCGGGACTTTCCCTCCATCGCTCTTGCCGTA
>JAKJCD010000136.1 GCA_022706625.1 Bacillota bacterium
GGCCCATCCTAAAAAGAATATGATAACAAGAGCGCTGGGAAGTGAGGCAAATATAATGCCGGACTTCTACCGGCTGGATGTGACCGCCGGGGATCGTATCCTTCTTTGCACCGACGGCCTTTATAACGAAATCGGAGAAGAGGATATCCGTGCACTGATGGAAAGTAAAACGGATCTCGGAGAATTGGTCGGCACACTGATAAAGAGCGCCTGTGATAACGGCGGCAAGGATAACATCACAGTCAACTGCGTTGAGATTTAATGTACGAAAAGGAGAGTAACATGAGCAGCAGGACACTTGCTGAAAGATATGAACTACTGGAAAAAATCGGTGACGGAGGGATGGCAGTAGTATATAAATCCAGAGATAAACTACTGAATCGCTATGTTGCCGTAAAAATACTCAAACCGGAGTTCTCAAGAGATTACAAATTTATCGAGAGCTTCAGGAGAGAATCTCAGGCGGCGGCAAGTATGTCACACCCTAATATCGTCAACATTTATGATGTTGGGAGAGAGGGCAATATCAACTATATTGTGATGGAATTGGTGGAAGGACAGCCATTGTCTTCTCTGATAAAAGAAAAAGGCGCATTGAAACCAAGAGAAGCAGTCATGATCGCCCGGCAGATAGCATCGGCTCTGAGCCATGCCCATAAAAACCATATCATACATAGGGATGTAAAACCTCATAACATTCTGCTGACGACGGAAGGGACCGCAAAAATCTCCGACTTCGGCATCGCTAAAGCTGTCACATCCGGAACGATCATAAACGGTACGGGGACCATCATGGGCTCAGTTCATTACTTTTCACCGGAGCAGGCCAGAGGAGGGTATGTTGATGAGAAATCCGACATATATTCACTGGGCATAGTCCTGTATGAAATGCTGACCGGTCAGGTGCCTTTTGATGCGGAAAATCCCGTGGCAGTGGCCATGAAACATATGAACGAGGAAATGGCGCCGCCTTCGGTTCTGGTCCCCGACATTCCCGCTGAGGTAGAGGAAATTGTATTGAAAGCCACCGACAAATACCAGACCAATCGGTATAAATCGGCGGACGAGATGGTCGAGGCATTGAGCAAAGCCAACCTGAGCACAGTCGGTGTCTATGGGGGATACGGAAAAAGTAGAAATCCCGATCCCCCCAATGCGAAGGATATAAAAAACGATCTTAAAGAAGACAGCATAACGGAACGGCCGGGGAAAGCCGATTTATGGGTGAAGAGCATGAAGGGGAAAAAGAAAATCCGATTAAATAAGGTAAAGGTCGCTGCAATAGTACTGGCATTGGTCCTTGCCATACCGGCAAGCCAGTTGATATTGGCAGCTATCGAGAGGGGCACGGCACCGACGGAAGTAACGGTGCCACCTCTGGCGGGGCTGACGTTTGAGGAGGCCGAAGCTGCTCTTGACACCGTCGGTCTGAAAATAAAGTTGCAGGAAGAAGTTGCGAGTACAGATTTTGCGGAAGGCTTGGTAGTTTCCCAGGATCCGTTAGCGGACATGGTCGTAAAGACGGGGAAGACCGTGAATGTGAACATCAGTAAAGGTATTGAAGAAAATACCATCCCTTCGGTCGTGGGCAAAACGCTTAGCGATGCGGTATTCCTTCTGGAAAGCTATGGTTATAAAAAGGGGGATGTCGGTGAGGAGTTCAGCGAGATGCCGACAGGAGTGATAATACGGCAGTCGCCGCAGGCGGGAAGCGCCGCAGGACCCGGAACGAAGGTCGGGCTTGTGGTCAGCCTGGGTGAAGAGATCGTAACAACTACTGTCCCCAGCCTTTTCGGCATGACTTTAGATGAGGCAAAAAAAGCACTGGAGAGAGAAGGGCTGATATTGTCGCCGGACACTCAGTATGCACCGAGCAATGAATACTCCGAAGGTCTGATATCGGGACAGAGCATTTCTCCCGGTTCCGCTGCTGACAAAGGTACGCAGATCAAAGTGACTGTCAGTACGGGAAGGGACGAAAGTGCCGGATCAAGGATCATCTATATACCGATTTCCTACAGCGCTGCCCATAATGAAGTCTTCTACCTGACCGTAATGGTTTCCGATGCTTCGGGAGTAACAACACCCATCAACTATGAACAGAGGATAAGGAGCAACGGGCAGGAAACCTTTTCAGTTACCGGCAACGGCCAGGGCTCGGTAAAAATATACTTCGACAATGCCTTGGTACAGGAGTTTGTTGTTGATTTCGACAGCGGAGCCGTACTCTGATGGAAGGCACCATTATTAAAGGTGTAGGAGGTTTTTATTATGTAAAAACGGCGGAGGGTATGTTTCAGTGTAAGGCCAGGGGGATTTTCCGCAAGGAAAACAAGACGCCTTGTGTAGGGGACCTCGTAAATATCAAGCCTCTGAACGAAGAAGAGGCGGTGATTACCGGGATATTCCCACGCAGGAATCAGTTTATCCGTCCTCCGGTGGCTAATGTCGACTGCCTGATAATAACTATTGCAATGAAAAACCCGGAGCCGGACCTTTATACGATTGATAAATTTCTGGTCATGGCAGAGTATCATCATACAGATATAGGTATCTGCTTAAATAAAATCGATTTGAGCGGGCGGGGTGAAATCGACGGATTCCATAAAATATATGATGGCATTTACCCGGTGATAGGGGTAAGCGGAAAGAGCGGTGAAGGAGTATCCGGATTGAGGGAGTTTATGAGTAAACGGAAATGCGCTTTTGCCGGGCCTTCGGGGGTTGGGAAATCCACACTGCTGAACCGGCTTGAGAAAACAGTCGTCGCGGAGACCGGTGAGATCAGCGCTAAACTGCAGCGAGGAAAACATACTACACGTCATGTAGAATTGTTTGAATTGACCGGTGGGGGCATGGTCTTTGACACGCCCGGATTCTCATCTTTTGAGCTTCCGGACGCCGGAGAACAGGAACTGGCTTTTCTGTTCCCCGAAATGGTTCATTTTATCGGTCTTTGCAAATTTAAAAACTGCAGGCATATTTCAGAACCCGGGTGCGCAATACGCAAAGCGGCAGAGGAAGGCGCCATCCATGAATCCCGCTACGGATCTTATTGCAGACAGCTTAAAGAAATACATGAAATGAGGAAGTATTGATGAACAGACTGGCCCCATCCATTTTATCGGCAGATTTTTCCAGACTCATAGACGATATCGCCGCAATCGAAGATGCTGGCGCCCAGGCTATCCATATAGATGTAATGGACGGAAATTTCGTTCCCAATATCTCTTTCGGATCGCGTGTTATGAAAAGCCTGCTTGGGAAAACCCGACTGCCTTTCGATGTTCATTTGATGGTCGCGGATCCGGACCGCTATATAAAAGATTTTGTAACCGACAATACCGAGATTATTACTGTCCACCAGGAAGCATGCATACACCTGCATCGCACACTGCAATCCATTAAATCCTTCGGGATCAAGGCAGGGGTTTCTCTGAATCCTTCAACCTCCCCCTTGACTCTGGAATACATTTTCGAAGAGCTGGATTATCTCCTGATCATGTCTGTAAACCCGGGTTTCGGAGGACAGAAGTTTATTCCTTCTGCCCTTGATAAAATTAAAGCGGTTTCCGACATGAAACGGCGGCGAAATCCGGATATGATCATAGCGGTGGATGGCGGCATCACATTGGAAAACGTGAGGCAGGTGACGGAGGCCGGGGCAAATCTCATCATTGCCGGCTCTTCTGTTTTCGATTCTCCGGATGTGGGGGGTCAGGTCAAAAAGTTCTTGGCATTGGTTTCTGATTGATTATTAAATCAAATTTAATATCGGGGGCCAATACATACTTTGTTAGCTGAATTAATTATTAGTTTGCAGTTGACAGAGAGGATATTTGCTGGTATAGTAATGTCATATAATGGATAATAAGATAAATAATGGAGGAGATAGGTTGAAAAAAGGCAGAACGGTGATGGGCCTGCTGCTTATTGCATTTGCAATAGCCGGCATGATCCTCTGGGAAACGAAAGGCAGGGAGGCTATACTGCTTGATGCCGTAATAGTAGCATCCGAAACTATTCCGCGAGGCACCGTTATCACCCGGGATATGGTATCACAATCAGGAGTATTGCCGGAAAACAGGATTTACAAAGGTGTAGAATGGGCTGCCCTGCCTAAAATCATAGGCAGGGCAGCCCTGCAGGACATCATAGAGAACAGCCAGATATCCATTGAATATCTGGCAGACGATGATTTTTATATTCACGGGGATAAATCCATTTTCGTTATTAAACCGGATTGGATAGCTATGCGGAGCAGTTCATTGCGCCGCGGAGACTGGGTCGATATTTATGCAGGGGAAGAGCTTAACAGAATAGGCACTTACAGGGTGGCTTTCGTTAAGGATGCCAACGAGACTGAAGTTACGGACGGAGAGGGACAAAAGGGATCCGATTTGCTCGATCGGACGGCATCAAACTCTATTATTAGCCATATCGAGATAATCGCCGATATCAGGGAGTATAAAAAAATCACAGACCATGTCAAGGGAGAAGGAGAGGGTTTGCTGCTGGTACAAAGTCAGGGGGCGATCAAATGAGCAGCTTTCATGCATTCCACGGTGCGGATGGCAAGACAGGCACTACTATGATAACTCAATCCATCGCAGAGTATATTGCTTTTAACCGAAAAGAATTAAAGATTATGATGGTCTCTATGCACGGCAGACCTGGAACGGAATACGTTGACCGGGTGGGGGAATCTATCGA
>JAKJCD010000137.1 GCA_022706625.1 Bacillota bacterium
AAAATGAGGACCCGGAGGCGGGAGCATCAGCCGTTGCCATACATCTTGATAATGCAAAAATAAGGGCTGGCCATTTGATTTATTCTTCTTGATTAACACAGAAAAGTACTATATAATGGGGCGTACACAAAGTTAACATCTATATGGTGTGCAACCTTTGTTTTTTCGTAGTACTGACAAAGACTTCAATGCGGGGGGATTCTTTATGAAAACAGTAGTCAAGCGGGATGGATCGGTTGTCAGCTTTAATGCCGGTAAAATTAAGAATGCAATAATGAATGCCATGCTGGAAACAAAAAAAGGCGCTGACGAAAAACTGGCGGGGGATATCGCAGAAGCCATAGAAAAGCAGGCGGAAAGATCGGAAAGGAAGGTAAACGTAGAGGATATACAGGATCTTGTCGAAGACTTCCTAATGGCCAGCGAGAGAAAGGATGCGGCGAAAAAGTATATCATCTATCGCTACGAAAGAGATAAAACAAGAGATGCAAGAAAGCGGCGGGACGGGCGTATCATTTCGGAGGATTTCGTAAGCTTCTATAAACATGCTCCTTCGCCGATGAATCAACTTGGCAGTTTTGTTTTTTATCGGACCTATTCAAGATGGCTGCCGGATGAGCTTCGAAGAGAGTACTGGTGGGAGACGGTAAGGCGTGCAGTAGAGTATAACTGCAGCCTGGTCCCTACATCTAAAGACGAGGCGGAAAAATTGTATAAGAACGTTTTTGAGCTTAAGCAATTTCTTTCCGGAAGAACCCTTTGGGTGGGGAGCACCGATGTATCGAAATACTATCCTATGTCCAACTATAACTGTTCATTTCAGGTGATAGACAGCTTTGCATCATTTAAAGATGTTTTTTATCTGCTTATGGTCGGTTCAGGTGTAGGCATCCGCATTTTAAAATCCGATATCGAAAAGCTTCCAATGATCAGGACGGATATCGAAATTATACATGAATCCTACACACCTCTGTTAAAGTCTTTCCGGCAAGACAGCACAGCTTTGGAATTCACCCACAACGATACGGTCAAAATCACCATCGGCGACAGCAAGGAGGGATGGGTCCAGGCTCTTGACTACTTTCTAAAAATGCATTACAGCACGGAATACCGAAAAATAAAGACTGTAATCTTAAACTATGATCAGGTCCGAGGCAAGGGAGAAAAGCTCAGGACCTTCGGAGGCACGGCCAGCGGCCATTCCAGCATGAAAAATATGTTCATCAAAATCAGCAAAATCATTGATAAGGCAGCGATACGTTCTACTGCTGACAAAGTCAAGCTTTTGCCAATCGACTGCCTGGATATAGCAAATATTATCGGAGAAAACGTAGTTGTAGGCGGTGTAAGAAGAACGGCTGAAATTGCCCTTATCGATGAAGACGATAAAGATTGCATAAAGGCTAAGAGCGAACTATATAAAAAAGTAGACGAAAAATGGATCATCGACACTGAGATCGCCCATCGCCAGATGAGCAACAACTCGATCTATTACAGGAAAAAGCCCACAAGAGAGCAGCTGCACTGGCATATCCAGCAAATGCGCTACTCGGGAGAACCGGGATGGGTTAATGAGGAGGCCGGGGCAAAGCGACGCCCCAACTTTAATGGCGTTAACCCTTGTGCCGAAGTTCTGCTCGATTCAAAAGGCATGTGCAATCTCACCAGCGTAAATGTCATGGCTTTCGTTAGGGATGGGGCACTGGATAAAGAAGGGCTCATGGAGGCGCAAAGACTTTCTGCCAGGGCAGGCTACCGAATGACCTGCACCGAGCTTGAAATACCGGAATGGAACGGGGTGCAGCAGAGGGATAAGCTTCTCGGATGCTCCCTGACAGGTTGGCAGGATATGGTCAATGCCCTGTCCTTGTCCCGGGAGCAGCAGGAAGATCTGCTACAGGAATTAAGGAGCATTGCAAAAAAAGCGGCGGCGGCATATGCCGGAGAATTAGGCCAGCGAGAGCCTCTTCTGGTGACGACCATAAAACCGGAGGGGACTGTAAGCCTTCTCCCCGTAGTATCCAGCGGAGTACATTTCTCTCATGCGCCGTATTTTATAAGACGGATAAGAATCAGCAGCGATGATCCCCTTGTAAAGGTCTGTGAGGAACTCAACTATCCCGTTTTCCCGGAAGTGGGGCAGGATTGGGACAGCTGTGTGACCAAAGTGGTTGAGTTTCCCGTCAAGGCTCCGCAAGGAAGGCTTAAGGGTGATGTCACCGCTCTCGAACAACTGGAAATATATAAAATGTTCATGAAAAACTATGTGGATCACAACTGTTCAATCACGATACATGTCAGAGCCCATGAATGGGAAGAAGTGGAGCAGTGGGTCTTCGACAACTGGGAAGATACGGTTGCATTGTCGTTCTTGTCTTATGAAGACAGTTTTTACGATCTTCTTCCCTTTGAGGAAATCACGGAAGAGGAGTATAATAAGAGGGTAAGTGAAATGAAACCGTTTATTCCATCCCTTATTTCAAAATATGAAAAAGAGGAAGTGGAATATGACATCGGTGATGAAGGGTGTGAGGGTGGAGTATGTCCGGTCAGATAGTATTGACTGTCGGCACGCAGCCAGGATGCGGAGGAGCCGAGATAGGACAGCGCCTTGCCAGGCGGATGCCTGCAGTATATGTCGATAAAAAGGCTGTGGTAAAAGTGTCGGAGGGATTGGATGCGGTGCTTAAAAACAGCGACGATGCCAGATCGAAAAGCAGGTTTTGGGAGCTTTTAGGCCAGACTCCGATACTTACGAATCTGGAGTCCTATATTCCGGAAATGAGAAGTGTTGTCAGCGATGCTCCGGTGCACGATAAAGAAGAGGAGATTCTTTTGAAGCTGGTAGGCAAAAACACTGCCGTTGTTGTGGGCAGAGGAGGTTTTTATCGTTTTCGCGAGTATCAAAAGCTGGTCAGGATCTTTATCAGTGCCGATTGGGATTACAGACTGGAAAACTATAAACGCTTTTATTCGCTGTGCAGAGAAGATGCCGAAAGTTTGCTTGTCACCACAGATCAGGCGACTGAGCGGTATATCCGCAAGGTGACCGGCAAAGATATGCTGGATATACGAAATTATGATCTGTCGTTTAATGTTAGCAAGATCGATTTTAACCTCGTGATAGATATGATCCTGGATTATGTCCATCACAGGTTCCGCAAGGAAGCTTAGTGTGATAGGAATAACCAAAAAAGGCGGCCCAAGCAGGCCGCCTTTTTAAAACACTATTGATGAGGTTCGATTAAAGATTCGGAGTCTTATGACGTACGGGCTTGCATTTTACGAACTTGCCATAGCCCTTCTCACCGACAAACTCACCATCCTTATAGACCAGCCGGCCCCTGCTGTAGGTAGCTACGGGATAACCCTTCAGCTTGGCTCCTTCCCAAATGGTGTGATCGTAATCGGAGTGCATATTGCTTACGCTGATAGTGAATTCTTTCTTGGGATCATAGAGCACGATATCAGCATCGGCTCCCGGGAGAAGCACGCCTTTTTGAGGCGCAAGTCCGAAAAGCCTGGCCGGGTTAGTGCAGCAAAGTTCCACAGCTTTATTGAATGTGATCCTCCCCTTGTTTGCCTCGGAGAGCATATAAGGATACATATTTTCGATGCCGGCGCAGCCATTGGGGATTTTAGTGAAGTCGTCCTTGCCCCAATCTTTTTCGTAGGATTGGAACGGGCAGTGGTCCGTGGCTATGGTTGAAATGTCGCCTCGCTTGATCCCTTCCCAGAGGGCATCCTGGCTTGCCTTGCCTTTCATAGGAGGAGAGCATACGAAGTTCCTGCCGTCGGGTCTCTTGTATACATCACTCGTAAAGTAGAGGTATTGGGGGCAGGTTTCAGCGAAGATGGGATAGCCTTCGTCTCTGGCTTTAGTGACCTCTTCCATGCCCTGAGCATTTGCAAGATGGACGATATATAAAGGGGCATTGAGACTCTTTGCCCACTGGATGGCTCTGAAATCAGCCTCGCCTTCGACGAATTCTGGCCGGCTGGCATAATGATACCAGGCGGAAGTCTTTCCTTCGGCTTTGAATTCAGCGATGAGTGTATTGATTATCTCTTTGTTTTCAGCATGTACACCAATGAGGGCGCCTACTTCCTTCGCTTTGCGAAGCACTTGATAGAAGAGGCCGTCTGTGACACCGAAGTCATAAACCATAAAGACCTTGAAACTGGATACGCCGTACTTTACCGATTGTTCCATGCTGTCGATGAGATCCCCGGAAAGATCCTTTACCCCTGTATGGAATGCGTAATCAACGCATGCCTGTGGCGCGCACAGAGCGTCTCTTCTTTTAACCGCATCTACCAGGTTTTCTCCGAAATCCTGAAGTACAAAGTCGAATACGGTAGTGGTTCCGCCGCAGGCGGCAGCTCTGGTTCCGGCCTCATAGCTGTCGGCTGAAATCGTCCCGCCAAACGGCATTTCGAGGTGGGTATGCCCGTCAATAGCACCCGGCAGCACCAGTAATCCCTTGGCATCTACTACGGTGGCTTCCTTATGGCCTGGAGGCAGCTTAGAGCTAATAGCCTTGATATTGCCGTCCGTGACGGCAATATCACCTTTAAAGGTGGTCTCTGCAGTAACGATAGTACCGTTCTTAATGATTAA
>JAKJCD010000138.1 GCA_022706625.1 Bacillota bacterium
CCTTCCCCGCAAGCCTGGAAAAGGACAGTACTTCCAGATCCATGAGGCCTTTCACTTTAAGATGGGAGATGGCATTGCGCTCCGCCTGAAGAGTATATTGATCAGGCACTATGAGAAAAATCCCGGAAGGTGCGCCGGGCTTTCCCAATGAAGACAAAGACTGCCCTATCCGATCAAACATCGCCGCTTCTTTATCTGTACTCTCTCTGCCGTAAAATATGCGGAGCATATCTGTCTCCCCTTCATTTACCTGATCACTGCTTATATCCGCAAATATCGATGTCGGCTTTGTGCCCATCGTCTTATGTCAATAACAAGCTAAAAAGATCCTCAGGTTTATTAATAAGAAAATCTGGCCCCTCCGGCCCTTTTATATCTTCCTCGCTAAGGGCCATCTGCCAGCCTACAAGCACAGACCGCACCCCGGCGTTTCTGGCACAGAGTATGTCGAACATGCTGTCCCCCAGCATTATTGCTTCAGACGGGCTTGACGAAAGCTTTCGCAAAGCTATCCTGACAGGTTCCGGGTCGGGTTTGTGCTTGTCCGTATCCTCACAGGTGACAAGGCAGTCCATATACGGCAGCAGCCCGAACTGTGACAGCCCCTGTACTGTGGTATCGCCCACCCTGGAGGTTACCAGGCCGGTTTTGTATCCTTTTTCTTTGATTTGACGCACTAGGTCTGCCATTCCGGGAAATGGGCAGATCATTTCTGAATAATGCTCCCGTAAAAAGCTCCGGTATATCTCGACTCCGTCATCCGCTGCGATCTGCGGCAAAACCCGGGCCATTGTTATAAAAAGCGGTTCCCCGAAGGTTCGGACGATTTCTTCTACCGGGCGTTCCTTTCCTTCAACTGTGCGAAAGGTATGCTGCCATGATTTTATCACCACTTCGTTGGTGTTCATTATGGTTCCGTCAAAATCAAAAAGTATGGTGGTGATCGTGTTCATGTTTCCTTCCGTTTCCGGCTCTGTCTTTGTCCCGCCCGCTTATCCTAATTCTTTCACGCAGACATGACTCACAGAGCCAAAGCTTCCGCTCGCCTGCTGTTCAACTATAATTTCATGGTAAGGGATACTTTCTGCTTTTCCGTATCAACCGAGAGGACCTTTACCTTGACCGTGTCCCCGACGCTGACCACATCCATGGGATTCTTCACAAACTTGTGGCTAAGCTGTGAAATATGAACGAGGCCGTCATTCTTAATACCGATATCGACAAATGCCCCGAAGTCGACCACATTCCTGACGGTGCCCGTAAGCTCCATATCCGGTTTTAAATCCTCTATTGAGAGCACATCGCTTCGGAATAAAACTGTAGGCATCCCTTCCCTGGGGTCTCTTGCCGGTTTTTTGATTTCACTCACGATATCAGCTAAAGTCATTTTTCCGACATCAAGATCTTCAGCCATTTTCCCCAAGCTGCCGTAAATCTCAGATATCTTCTGATCGATCTGCTTTGCCCCGCCTTTTACGATCTCATCCTTTTTGATGCCTAATTTCGTAAGCATTATCTCCGCCACCGGATAAGACTCGGGGTGCACGGCTGTTGAATCCAAAGGGTTGCTGCCTTCCGATATCCTCATAAACCCTGCACATTGATTGAAGGTCTTTTCACCCAGCCTGCCCACCTTCAAAAGCTCCGACCTGCTTTTGAATCTGCCTTTTTCTTCACGGTAGGCTACGATATTTTTCGCGATGACCGAGTTAATACCGGCGACATAGGACAAAAGCGACGGAGAAGCAGTGTTCAGATCCACGCCGACACGGTTAACGCAATCCTCCACAACGTTGCCCAGAGCCCCATCCAAAAGTCCCTGGTTTATATCGTGCTGATACTGTCCCACTCCGATATGCTTCGGCGATATTTTTACAAGCTCCGCCAAAGGATCCTGAAGCCTTCTCCCGATGGACATCGCTCCCCTGGTGGTCACGTCAAGATCCGGATATTCCTCAGCCGCCAATTTAGAAGCGGAATAAACGGATGCACCTGCCTCATTCACAATTGTGTATTGCAGATCCTTTTTGCCGGATTCTTTGATCATATCGGACACAAAAATTTCAGTCTCCCTTGAGGCTGTGCCGTTTCCGATAGCGATCACATTAGCCTTATACTTGTCTATCAGCGCCATCAGAGTTTTTCTTGCGCCGGCGATGTCATTTTTCGGCTCTGTGGGATAAATGGTGGTATAAGCCAGCAGCTTGCCGGTCTCATCAAGCATGGTCACTTTACATCCTGTCCGAAAACCGGGGTCAACGGCGATCACTCGGGCATCCCTTACCGGCGGCACCATGAGCAGATTCTCCGTATTCTTTGCAAAAACCTTCACTGCCTCTTTTTCCGCCCGCTCCGTAAGCATATTTCTAAGCTCCCGCTCTATCGCAGGCGCCATGAGCCGTTTGTAAGCATCTTCAACAGTAACCTCCATGATCCCTAGGAAGATGCTCCCTTCGTTTGTAATGATCTCGTCCTTTAACAGATCGTAAATAATATCGACCGGAGCTTTAAGCCTGACTTTCAGCTTCTTCTCCTTTTCGCCCCTGTTTATGGCCAATATGCGATGGTTGGGTATCTTGGAAAGTGCCTCGCTGTAATCGTAATACATATCATAAACGGTACTTTCATTAGGGTCTGCCGCCTCTGAGACCAATTGTCCCGCTTCGAAGGTTTTCTGCCTGACTCGCTGTGTATGATCCGCATCGTCCGCAATCATTTCGGCAATGATATCCGCCGCACCTGATAAAGCCTCTTCTGCGGTAGCTGCACCCTTTCCTGCTTCGATAAGACCCGGGTCGCTGCAAATAAACGGTACAGCGGCCTCCTCCGGGGTCCCTCCGGTGAGTTCCATTGCCCGGATGATTTCTGCCAGAGGCTCCAATCCTTTCTCCTTTGCCTTCGATGCCCTGGTTGCCCGCTTTTGGCGATAGGGCTTGTAAAGATCCTCCACCCGCTGAAGCACTTCGGCTGACAGAATGTCCGCCTTAAGTTCATCCGTCAGTTTGCCCTGCTCATCGATAAGGCGGATGACCTCCTGTTTTCGTTCCTCCAACCCCCGCAGATAGATGAGCCTTTCCTCCAAATCCCGCAAGGTTGTATCGGACATCCCACCGGTGGCCTCTTTTCGATACCGGGCGATAAATGGAACGGTATTTCCCTCGTCTATGAGTTGGATCGTCACCTCTACATGGGACAGTTTCAATCCTAATTCTTTTGCCAGCTTTTCTGTTATCATCTTTTGCCTCTTTATTTCGTTTGGGTATTGGGTCTACACTTCAGTTCATTCATCGGCGGCTGCCGCCGCCGGAAATGTAAACCATATCTCTGTTTTTTCATGTTTTGGTTTACTTTAAGTCAGGTTTTCAAAGCCCGGCGGCTGCCGCCGCCCGAAATGTAAACCAAACCCCCTCCAAAGACAGATTTGGTTTACATTCGATCTTAATTCTCAACCTCGGCGGCCCCAGCCGTTTTATCTCTGTTTTAATTTTTCATTGATCAGATAATCAAGGTCACCATCCATTACAGCATAAACATTCCCCACCTCTGCATTGGTCCTGTGATCCTTTACCAGCGAATAGGGATGGAAAACATAGGACCTGATCTGGCTCCCCCATGTGATTTGACTGTAATCGCCCTTAAGCTCATCGATCTTTTCTTTGTGCTCCTGCTCAGCCAGTTCGTAAAGCTTGGCTTTCAGCACCTTCATAGCTACCTCTTTGTTTTGGTGCTGGGAGCGCTCATTTTGGCAGGATACCACGATGTTCGTAGGTATGTGGGTTATGCGTATAGCCGAGTCCGTCTTGTTGACGTGCTGGCCTCCGGCCCCGCTGGATCTGTAGGTATCTATCCTAAGGTCATCCGGATTTATGTCCACGTCGATATCGTCATCAAGCTCCGGCATAACATCTACAGAAGAAAATGAGGTGTGACGCCTTCCGGAAGAATCAAAAGGAGATATGCGAACGATGCGATGGACTCCTTTCTCATTTTTGAGATAACCGTAAGCGTTCTCCCCTTCCACCAGCACGGTGGCATTCCTGATGCCGCCCTCATTGTCATCCTGGAGATCCCAAATCGAAATTTTGTAATCCTTGTCCTCCGCCCAGCGGGTATACATCCGCAGAAGCATTTCCGCCCAGTCCTGAGCATCAAGGCCTCCGCTGCCGGCATGGATGGAAAGTATCGCATTGTTTTTGTCATATTCTCCGCTTAACAGGGTTTTGATCCTAAGGGCCTCCGATTTTTTCTTATAAGAAGCGTAGGCCTCTTCAATTTCAAGTACCAGGCTTTTATCGTCTTCCTCCTCAGCCAGCATTACCATGACTTTTATGTCTTCAAGCTCCGAGGCCAGATTCGTATATTCGACTATTTTGGTCTCCACCCGTTTTTTTTCTTTTAATACTTTTTGGGCCTGTTCATGGTCGTTCCAAAAACCTTCCGCCTCCATTTGAGCGGTAATATCCTCTAAACCTTTTTTTAAGCTCGCAAGGTCAAAGAGACTCACCCAATTCTTTTAGATTTTCCGTCTCGTCGTCAAGCTCATATTTTATCGGTTCGAGTTCGATCATCTTCTCACATCCTTTATATT
>JAKJCD010000139.1 GCA_022706625.1 Bacillota bacterium
TTGCTGTAGCTTTCACAGGGTTCCAAAGTCATCGGTTCCGGGATTACCCAGGGATGATGAGAAGCCCAGTACCAGGGGATACCATAATCCCCGGCGCGTTTGTTGACTTCGTCTGTCCCTACACCGGTGTCATTCTTAAGCTGTTCCCATGTATATCTGACTTGCTCCTGACGCACGATGCCGTTATCATTGAAGCATCTGCTAAGCCCTTTTATTGACAGCAGCAGCTTCTCAAGATAATTGTTATTCAGGACCGATACATTGGCAACAGTCTTCAATCCTTCAGCTCCATGCATCATTGCCCAGGAATAGGCCCGGAGTATTACGCCGGCGGTGCCGAAATAGGACCGGACTTTACCAAAACTATAAGGTCTGTCACAGTCTAAATAGTATTTGCTTCCGTCGAATTCAATGGTCGGTTTCGGAAGGAATTTCGTCAGAAACTCTCTGCAGCCAAAGGCGCCGTTTGCAGGACCTTCACCGCCATGTGGCGTGCCGAATGTCTTATGGACATTGAAATGGCACATATCGACTCCTGCTTCTCTTGCTCTTACAACACCAAGGAAGGCGTTGGCATTTGCCTGATCATAATAGCAGAGACCTCCTACAGAATGTACCAGTTCAACAAATTTATCGATATTCGGATTGTAGATACCTATGTCTTCAGGGTTGGTCATGAAAATTCCGGCCAAATGGTCGCCCGTTTTCTCAACTGCCTTTTTCAAGGCTTCATAATCGGGGATACCGTTCTGGTCCGGGAATAATGTTATGATTTTATAGCCTGCGGTATGCGGCGCAGCTGCATCGCAAGGATGAGAGAAGATCGTGGTGATCGCAGTGTCCCTCTTGGTGTCTCCCCTGGATTCATGGTAAGCTCTCATCACAGATGCGGCACAATACACAGCATGATTGCCGCCGCCGGGCTGGAAGGTAAAGCGATCCATGCCGGATACTTCTTTCATGATCTGTTCGAACTTGTAGAAGATCTCTAAGATGCCCTGCATTGTCTCTGCATCCTGTTCCGGATGCACATAGGCAAAATCATCGTGCATGACCAGCTGTTCGCAGAGTCTGGGATTATACTTCATGGTGCAGGTTCCTTCACTGATGTCGTTGCTGATGTTGGAACCCATGGTTTCCTGAGTCAGACGCAGATAGTGAGCAAGCACATGCTTCTGGTCCACTTCGGGCAATTCAAGCGAGGATTTTCTCCTGATGCTTTCCGGCAGAGAAGCTGCAACATCGCCGACAGCATCGACGATAGCCTTTTCAGTTTCCGGAATCAATATACCTCTTGTTCCGGGAGTAGAGTATTCATAAATCATAGGCTCATCCCAGCGAGCTTCATGGAAATCTGTTCTTAAATATGGTTTATTCATCAATAATTCACCATCCTTTTCAATTTTGACGATATGTTAGCAAATTTCTTTCAGCGCCGCTGCAAGTTCATCGATGTCTTCTTTTGTCAGCATTTCGGTTATTGCATAAACAGCACTGTTTCCAAGCTCAGGAAAGTCTTTTGAAACGTCTATGCCGCCAAAAATGTTTTTACTAAGCAATTCTTTATTGATTTGTGCCACTGTCTTTCCTGTTTCATCGAAATTCACGACAAACTCCTTGAAGTTATATCCCTCAAATATCTTGATGCCTTTGATCTTGGAGAGCTGCTTCTTTCCATATGCAACGCGCTGCATGATCGTCTCTCCCAGCTCCTTGAATCCTCCGGGTCCCATCAAGGCCATATAAACTGCAGCTATCATACCGTGCAGTGCGGCGCATGTTCCGATGAAGTCTTTTCCTTTTTCCCTGGAAGCATAGGAAGTCCTTTCAAAAGCCACCTGTCCGAATCCATATTGACCTTCTTTCACAGATGGAAGCACGCCGAAGAGTAAGCTTGGATATTCAGCTATAAATTTTTCCTCATCTCTTGTGCATATGAATCCGCCTAAGCCTCCGCCGGCCTGCATAGGGATTCCGAGAGGCTGCAGTTCTCCTACCGCATAGTCGGCATCGTATGCCCCCGGAGCTTCCAGAACACCAAGCGAAATAGGATCTACTCCTACGCACACTAATGCTCCTTTTTCATGAGCGATCTTTACTATTTCCGGAGCCTGGGTTTCAATAAAGCCAAGGTAATTTGGATTTTCAAAATATACCAGTGAGGTTTTTTCAGAAATTTTGCTGCGCAAATCATCAAGGTCCAAGCACATATTTTTGAAATCAAACTTCACTTCCACAACTTCAATATTATTCTCATCTACTGCTTTACAGTAATTGGCATTGATCAGCTTGCGCTGTGGGCTTGTTGCCTGGGATACGAGCACTTGCTTTCTTCCGACAGTCCTTGACGCCATTCTGGATGCTATAGCTATCGCCATGGCCCAGTCGTAGGTAGGTGTCGTAGATGCTTCAAAACCTGTCAGATCGCCTAACATGCTTTCACTTTCAAAAAGCATCTGGAATTTACCGTGGTCTGTAAAGGCTTCCCCGACATATGAGGTCAGGATCTCGTCTCTGGATCCTATCGTGTTGCATACTGCCGGAATATAGTGGTTCCAACAACCGCCACCCAGAAAACTGATATTTGATTTGCAGTTCTTATTCTTGCGCAATATGTTCGTTACATGTCTTTCCAGCCTGGCTTCTGACAATATCGGTTCTGGGATGTCCATTTTTCCCTTGAACCGAAGCCTTTCCGGGATTTCTTTGTAGATATCCTCCTCGCTCTTAAATCCCAGTACCTCCAGCATAGCCTGTCTGACCTCAGGCACTGAATTGGGGATATACGGATATACAATATTCTTTTTACCGTTCATCAAACACCCCTCCATTTTTCAGCAATTGCGCTGCTAAACTTCCGTATGATTATGATTACTGCAAAAAACATAAAAGCTATCGAAAGTAAAATCACGAAGAATCAAAATATGATTTAATGTATAATTTCATTTGCTGCCCTCTCCTTTCATTTTGCTCCTGCCAATGAAAAAAGCATAGGAAGCCAATCACCCCCTATGCTTCGTCATCAGACCTGAGAGATCTTCGTGTAAATACCGGATTTCACCTTCGATGTATATCGTATATCTTTGAGAGTTCTGTGCAATGGGGATATTTTCTGTCTCGCCCATAACTATCATATAAAGGCTTTTTTATTAATATGACAACTATATATTTATTCTTCAGATTTGAGGCTATCATTGATTATTTTTATGATGGTAAATAAGTATTACTGTTGCAGCCCCAGCCCGGAAAAGTGAATCTGGAACAAAACGATGCCGGTATAAGTCTAATATTATCAAGTTCAGTATTATATGGAGGTCAGAGTAAATGAAAAGATTTGGTGTCGCATTAATAATAATCTTGATGCTTGGCTGTCTTCCCTCCTGCGATTACAGGGCGGAAGAATCAGCCGGGGAACCGAAAAAGCCGGAAATCGAGGCGGCAACCACCAATAACGGACTCATCTTTGCGTGGAACCTTGCTTATGATATTACAGAGCTGCTTGGGGAAACTCCTTTTGCCGCATATGATGTGCCGGAAGCAATGCCGGTATATAAAAACAAATACGTAACTGACGGAGCAGGAGTGCCTTTAAAACCTATAAGCCGGGAGGAAATGCGGAAAGCCGGAGAAGCAATAGCTGATGTCCTCGGTTTAAACATTGACAGTGAAGCCAACTATGGCAGCGACAACCATCTTTGGCTGCTTTGTGATGAAACCAAGATACAGGTTGGCGGCAACGAGTCAGTATATATAGAATTCGGGAAGACATTTCCATTGCCTGTGGAGCTTGGCGGCAGCAATAAGGAATACATAGAGGCTCTGAACTACACTGCAGAAGTGCTGGCACCGCTTTTTAAATATTGGAACATGGAAAACCCGGCGGCAAGCGTAAGCCATGATTATTCTTTTGGCGGCGAGAAGCATTTTGAATGCAATTTGACAGGCAGGGATGAGAATCCCATGTCCGCAAGCGTTTATTTCTCGGAGGGATACCTTTGCAGTATTCGGAGCAGCGGGGGGCCGCTGGATGGTGAGATTATGGGAGAATATCCCACAATTACATATGACTGTGCGAAAGCCTTGCTGCTGGACGGACAATGTTACAGCATAGTTCCCCTGAACAGCCCGATTGAAGAAAACAAAATCCGGGGAGCTGTAATCGGGTATAAGACACAATGCTATGATGAGGTGTTCATTCCTTTTTATGCCTTTTACGTTGATATTACAGACCGTGAAGAGGGTGCAATGCCTGAGGAGTCTCTGGCGTTGGGACTTAAAACGTTTGCTACTTATATAGTGCCCGCAATAGAACCGGAGTATCTTACCAAATTCCCGGAAATCATCGTACATTTTAATTAGCTTATCCGGTTTGAGACAGGCCTGAAGAAACCTTGATTTTATAGAAGAATCCTGCAAGGATTGGGAACGGAGAAATCTGTTCCCAATCCTTGCTTTGATAGTAAAAGAACTCACTGAATCATACAGGCAACTCAAACTCCATCTATCTCTGCACTATAACTCCCATACTGTTTCACCCTTTAATATTGTTTCCAACAGTTGAGTCTTATCGATATCCAAGG